>CAJXUF010000118.1 GCA_913061175.1 uncultured Psychrobacter sp. | reverse complement strand
CGAGATAGGAGTCCGTCTCGTGGGCTCGGAGATGTGTATAAGAGACAGGTGATGCCCCTTCGCGGTGCAGCGCTTCTGCGATAGCCCAAGCGATAGAGAGTTTACTTGCGATGCCAGTTACGACAAATCTTTGTCCTTGCAGTAGCATAAGATTTCCTTTTGAATCAATCGAGATGATTTAGAATAAGAATTTATTTAGAGTAATTAGAAGATTGAGACTACTAAATAGTACAAATGAAAAGATAAGTTATTATACACGAAATAATTTAAGTAAACAGTCGTAAACTGTATTTGGTTCTTGTTATTGGATTGACTGATACAAACAACTAATAACGTCAAAATGACTAATAGCAGTTTATCACTTGAAGTAGTATCGACAGTGGGGGTTTTTCGTGAGTTATTAGATTGCATTTTAGCATCAATATTTTACGATAAAATACTCAGACTATAGTATTTTGCTTATTTTATGAGACAAATCACACTTCGAATATTGATACTACAACCGTTTCGATTAAGTACCAAACACTCCTTTATTGATTAAAGACTCAACTGCTAGCCACAGCAGTATGAAGTTAAGCAGATTTCGAGTATAATCACAGCCCTTCCCAGCTTGCACAATTTTTATAAGAATCCTCACATGATAGGATTCAACGTTAAGCTACACCCACATTTTGGATGGCTGCCAAACTTATGAGTAACACCCCCATCATAACCCCAGATTATAAAGAAAGTACCGAATCTTATCGCCAACTGATTGCTTCAACTGGCGAAGACTTAGATCGTCCGGGTTTGCTAGATACGCCTGTACGTGCTGCAAAGGCCTTTGCCCATCTGACCCAAGGCTATCATCAAAGTATAGATGAAGTGGTCAATGATGCTGTGTTTCCATCAGCCAATCGCGAGCTGGTACTGGTACAGAACATTGAGTTTTATTCACTGTGTGAGCATCATATGCTACCGTTCCATGGTGTCGCTCATATCGGCTACTTACCTGACGGCCAAGTACTAGGACTGTCAAAATTTGCTCGTATCGTTGATATGTTTGCTCGTCGTTTGCAAATACAAGAAAACCTAAGTGAGCAGATTGCACAGACCATCATGGATGTTACTGGCTGCCGCGGCGTAGCAGTCGTTATGGACGCATCACATATGTGTATGATGATGCGCGGTGTTAGCAAACAGCATTCAACCACGCGTAGCACCGCGATGCTCGGCGAATATCAACACAATAATCAAGCCCGTAATGAATTTTTGGGTGCGGTACCTAAGCGTCAACCAGCGTTTTAATTGACTGTTAATTGCTTAGGCTGTTGTGAATAACAACCAAATAAAAAGGACGCATATGATGCGTCCTTTTTATTTGGCTGAGCGATAGAAAAATAGTACTAACCAACTGGTTTTACGTCATCTACCCAATCGCCATAACCAGCGGCTTCCATCTGCGCCAGTGGAATAAAGCGGAGCGCTGCTGAATTCATGCAATAGCGCTTGCCTGTCGGTGCTGGACCGTCATCAAATACATGTCCCACATGTGAGTCCGCGTAACGGCTACGAATTTCAGTACGAGTTCCAAATATTCCTCGATCTGGCTTTTCAACCACTAAGCTCGTATCCAATGGGCGAGTAAAGCTCGGCCAGCCCGTACCAGACTTATATTTATCACGCGAAGAATACAGTGGCTCACCAGATATCACATCGACATATAATCCAGGTTCTTTATTATCCCAGTACTCATTATCGAAAGCACGCTCGGTCCCTTCTTTTTGAGTGACTTTATACTGAATATCACTAAGTGACTTCTTTAGCGCATCTTGTGAAGGTTTTACGAATGTATCTGGGTTAAAACCTTTGCCTACCTTACTATCCGATGTATTATTTGACGTCACTTGCTGTGTGCTATCTGCTTCGGGCGTAAACTTACTAAAATCAAGCTCATAATTTTTACCATAGACACTCTCGATAAACTGATAACGACCAGAATTGAAGGTATAGGCTTTATAGCGTATCGGGTTCTTTTTATAGTAATCTTGATGATACTCTTCAGCAGGATAAAAAGTACTAGCAGGTACAATCTCGATCACTACTGGTTTGTCATACACGCCAGATGCTTGCAGTGATTGCTTGGCCGCTTCTGCGATTTGCTTTTCTTGCGCATTGTTATAGAAAATTGCTGGACGGTACTGTGTGCCGCGATCAACATACTGCCCTTTATCATCAGTAGGATCAGCGATTCTCCATAGCGCTTGTACTATGCCGTTGTAAGTAATTTTCTTAGGATCATAATACACCTGCGCAGCTTCTGTATGCCCAGTACCACCTGCTGACACCTGCTTGTAGGTTGGGTTTTCAGCGGTGCCACCCGTATAGCCAGACACGACTTCTACCACGCCAGGGATTTTTTCATAACCTGCTTCAACACACCAAAAACACCCACCCGCTACTGTGGCTACTGCCAATCCTGGTGTAGTCGGTGCATATGGGTTAGCGGCAGTTGTGTTTTTTATAGTAGAGCTGTTTTCAGTTGATGCGCAGCCTGCGTAAATCGCACTACTCGCTATAATAACTAACCCTATGATTTTAGATGGTAATATGCGGTTCATGAAAATCTCCTAAGCGTAATGTCCTTTAAATATCCTAACGCTTTTGTATCACTGAAACATTCCTATACTGTTATATATTTACAGTTTATTAAGATATTTTTTATCAACTGAGTTTAGGGCGTGTCCTCAATTCAATCGATGGTCATCTAAATGGGTTAAAAATGGCTAAATCTTGCCAAACAGCGTCAAATAGCTGACTAATATCTCGATATTATCTGCGCTATTTTCCTTGTTTGACTGCAATTTATCTCATTTTTATCACCATTTTTAAAATGAGGACACGCCCTAATCACAAGATAAATTAAACGATTATTTGATAGCGATTATATATTTTAGTATGAGTTAACTATAGAAATAGGACAGAAGCTTTATTATCTCAATGCATTAAAAAAGCCTATCCTCCAAAGAGTAATAGACTTTTTTATTTTAATATCACTAGCTCTATAAAAAACTATGACGCTGTTTCATTATTACTATCAGCACGTTCGTCGCTAGCCTGCTTAATTTTCGTTAGAATTTCTTTGATTTCAGCGGCTGATAGATAAGTTGGCACGGCATAAGTATCGCTGACCTCTTTTGCTGCTGCCTTTGCGATATCATTAAAGTCGCTAGTTTGCATACCATTGACAGTTGGATCAATATTTAGATCTGCAATCAAGTCTCTAACTTGCGTGATAAGGTGATCTGCTATCTCACTATCGCCATTGGCTGCTTGACCATCCTGTACCATACCGGTTCTTTTAGCCAATGCAGCCAATCTTTTTTTGCTCGCTTTACGATTGACGTCGAGCACATAAGGCAGCACGATGGCATTGGCACGACCATGAGGAATACTATAATAAGCGCCTAACTGATGCGCGATAGCATGCACATAACCCAGACCTGCTTTATTAAAAGCAATTCCGCCATAATGAGCGGCGATACCCATCTCTTCTCTTGCTTTTAGATTACCACCGTCTTTATAAGCTAATGGTAGGTAATGCATAACAGATTTTACGGCAGAGGCTGCATAATAATCTGTCTCTACGCTGGCATTGGCACTCATCCATGCTTCTAGTGCATGGGTCAATACATCAATACCAGTATCTGCGGTGATATGGGCTGGCATGCCTTTCATGATAACCGGATCGATCGCTGCGGCTAGCGCTACCATTCTTGGGTCGATAGACAGTGCTTTCTGATGCGTTTTATCATCCGATACTACTGCGCCAAGTGTCGCTTCTGAACCCGTGCCAGCTGTCGTTGGTACGCAGTACAGCGGCGTCGCGGGCTTTCTTGCTTTAAGAATACCGATTAGCTGCTTTGGCTTGCACTTGTTGCCTTGAGACATGGCTATCATTTTGGCTGCATCGATTACTGAACCGCCACCAATAGCTACGATAGAGTCACAATTGGCTTCGATAGACTGACGGAGCCCTTCTTCAACTACTTTAAAAGTAGGATCTGGCGTAATACCGTCATAGATGTGATAATTGATATTTTTCGCATCTAGATAATCAGTGACTTTCGCAGGTATGCCCAGTTTGTTGAGCACTGTATCTGTGACAATAAACACATTGGTATTGTCTTCATTGATAAGCATATCGCATAGCTCATTACAGGCAGTCTCGCCAACGAATAACATCGGTCTTCTGATAGGTATCACATAAGACACTGCTTTTAACACCTTCGCCCGAGTTTTAGCGACAGCCAAATAACCAGCATACTGCAAACTGTTGTTCTTTACCAATTTAGTAATACTGTTTTGTGTTTTCATGAGCACAAAAATCCTTTTTAATGATGGTTTTAACTGCAATAAAGACCGTTAAAGACCGTTTTTGCCAGCCAGTTAAATATTACTAATTTACGAGCGCCAGAATGTATAAAGATACGTATCACAGCATTATAAAATGGGCAGCTCTCTAAAATTATTGTACCACTGCTCTTTTCAATATGTCGCTATTATTATGAACTACGATGTGTCAATTTTATACCAAGCCGCTTATTTTAGTCGCTTAATTTGATTGATCAGTCTGAGTGGCTACAGTAAGTCGTTTAAACTAGTCAGTACTTGCCTTTAACAATTGCTGAGTATAAATATGTTGTGGGTGATTGAAGAGATCTTCGGTACGTCCAGACTCTACGCAAGTGCCTTGTTTTAACACCATGATATGCTGACATAAAGCACGTACTACTTTGAGATCATGACTGATAAAGACGTAGCTGACTTGTAGTCTTTCTTGAATTTCACGTAACAAACTAACTACTGTTACCTGTGTGGTACTATCGAGCGCAGAGGTCGGCTCATCCAATATAAGTAAGCTTGGTTTCATAATGAGTGAACGCGCCAGTGCCACGCGTTGACGCTGACCACCTGACAGCTCATGAGGATAACGCTGCGCAAATGCTAAAGGCAAATGTACCGTAGCAAGACTATCTAGCACCGCTTGCTGACGGGCGACCTTAGCTACGCCTTGTACCAGCAGCCCCTCTTCAACGATTTGCATGACCGTCATACGTGGATTAATACTGGCAAATGGATCTTGAAATACCATCTGTATCTGCGAGCGAAAGTTACATAGCGCTTTTTTGGACAATGCTGAGATATCTTGATCATTGACCACTATCTGCCCATTTACACGTGCTTGATTGCTTAGCAATTCACTAAGTGCCAGTGCAATGGTGGTTTTGCCAGAGCCAGACTCACCGACGATACCCAATGCCTGACCTTTTTGCAGTATCATATCGACATCTTTAACCGCATCGAACCAGCGCTTGGTACCACCGAACAGACCTTTTTCAATTGAGAACTGTACGTTAAGACGCTTCACTTCTAATACGCTTGATTGTTTATCTGCGTTATCGTCTTCTATGGTTAATGCTTGCCCAAAGTCTTGCTTGATAAGTGTGCAGGTATAATCCGCCTCAGGCTGATCAAATACCGAAGATGTTTTACCCTGTTCAATCGTTTGACCTTGGCGCATAACGATAACCTCATCACTATAGCGCTTGACCAGATTGAGATCGTGACTGATTAATATCATCGCCATATTGTGCTTACGTTTGAGATTATCTAATAACGCCAAAATCTCATGCTGCAAGGTAACATCGAGCGCAGTCGTTGGCTCATCAGCGATCAAGATGTCAGGCTGCTGAGCCAATGCCATGGCAATCATCACTCGCTGACGCTGACCACCTGATAGCTCATGTGGGTAACGGTTCAACTTGTCAGCGGGATCTGCAATATTGACATCATCTAGCAAAGCGATGCTGGTATCTCGCCATTGCTTCTTAGGTACGCCGCTTAAACGCAACGATTCAGCAATTTGTTTAGCGACTGTATGCAACGGATTTAATGCGGTCATCGGCTCCTGAAATACCATACCGATATGCTGTCCACGAATAGACCGTAGTGCAGCATTACGCGCCTTATCATTCGCTATGGGCAAGGTAGACATACCTGCCGTATTTGCAAGCTGTACCACACCCGTGATGGTCAAACTATCAGGTAACAGACCTAATAGCGCAAGACTGGCGATCGATTTGCCCGAGCCTGACTCACCAACGATAGCCAAAGTTTGTCCTTGTTTTAGCTTATAAGACAGCGCATCAACTAATTGAACACCTGTAGCAGTCGTGATACCTAAACTATCTACTGTCAGCATAAGCTTATCTTGTGCACGATGAAGACTTTCATTTGGCGCATTGCTGTGCTCGGCAGCGATAATATTTTTAGTCATATTAAGAACGCCTCGGATCAAATGCATCACGTAGCGCTTCGCCGACGAAGATGAGCAATGACAAAATAAAGGTCAAACTAAAGAATCCTGACAAGGCAAGCCATGGTGCATCAAGGTTGTTCTTCCCTTGTACCATTAGCTCACCAAGAGACGGCGAGCCAGGTGGCAATCCATATCCCAAGAAATCCAGCGCAGTCAAAGCGATAATATTAGCCGTTAAAATAAATGGTAGTTGCGACAAGCTTGAGGCCAATGCATTGGGGAAAATATGTCTGAGCATGATTTGGCTGTCCGAAACGCCTAAATTGCGTGCAGCTCGCACATAGTCAAAGTTACGGGCTCGCAAAAACTCTGCCCGTACCAAACCGACCAGTCCCATCCAGCCGAACAACAGCATCATGGCGAACAGCATAATAATGCTGGGACTAAACAGACTGACCAAAATAATAATCATAAACAGCTGAGGCATACCGCCCCACACCTCCATAAATCGCTGCCCTGCCAGATCTACCCAGCCGCCATAATAGCCTTGTACCGCACCGACGATAATCCCAATCAGTGCGCCCGCAAGCGTCAAGGCCAGACCAAACAGTAACGACACTCGCATACCATAAAGTATCCGTGCCAGCACATCACGCCCCATATCATCCGTACCAAGCCAGTTTTGAGCATTGGGTGCTGCTGGATAAGGTAGACCAAGCTCGACATTCGGCGTCTGGTCGGCAAACGGAATAAGCGGCATTATATAAAACCCTTGCTCATCAATCAGCGACTGCACTGCAGGGTCTTTATAATTGGTTTCGGTCTCAAATACACCGCCAAACGTCGTTTCAGGATAGGCCTTTAATACCGGAAAGTAATAATCGCCTTGATATTGAACCAGTAAAGGTTTGTCATTGGCAATGACGTTAGCTGCCATACAAATAACAAATATCACTGCGAAAACGAACAGCGATATCACCCCAAGTCGATTTTGGCGAAAGCGATTTAAACGCGCTTGCCATATAGGGTTTAAGCGTTGCTTTTTTGTGGTAGGTAGCTGCTCAGGCATTGACGATTTATCTGGTTCGCTATTAATAGGACTGCTCTTTGATGAAGGTTGATTATTTGACATTAGCGCCCCTCAAAATCAATACGAGGATCGATTAAGTGATAGCTCAAATCACTGATTAACTGCAGTAGCAGCCCCACTAAGGTAAAGATAAATAGTGTGCCAAATATCACTGGATAATCGCGTTGTTGAATGGCTTCAAACCCTAACAAGCCCAAGCCATCTAGTTTAAAGATAATCTCAATCAAAAAGTTACCCGCAAAGAAGATACCAACAATAGCGGCTGGAATACCGGCAATGATAATCAACATTGCATTGCGAAACACATGTCCGTATAGCACCTGACGCTCACCTAAGCCTTTAGCACGAGCGGTCAGTACATACTGCTTGCCCAGTTCCTCTAAAAAGCTGAATTTGGTCAAATAGGTCAAACCTGCAAAACCGCCTACAGTACTTGCCAGTAACGGTAACGCCAAATGCCAAAAATAATCTTTCACTTTACCAAGTGCGCTTAGCTGATCAAAATTCTCGGACGTCAGTCCCTGTAATGGAAAGATATTCCAATAGCTGCCACCTGCAAAGAAAACCAGTAAAATCACTGCAAAGACAAACACAGGTATCGCATGACCGATCGCCAGCAACATAGCCGTGGCTTTATCAATGCCTGAGCCATGATGCATTGCTTTATAAACCCCTAATGGAATGGCAATCATATAGATAAGCAGTGTACTCCACAGCCCAAGCGATATTGAGACTGGCAGCTTCTCTATAATAAGGTCGGTCACCGACTGCCCTTTAAAAAAAGACTCACCAAAATCTAGCTGAGCGTAGTTCTTTAACATAAGCCAAAACCGCTCTGGGGCAGATTTATCAAAGCCGTACTGGGCATTAATAGCAGCGACCATTTCTTCAGAGAGGCCTCGCGTGCCTTGATAAGTACTGTCGTTGCCACCTGCACTGCCCGCGCCAATATTACCGCCAAGCGCATTGTCTTTTGCGCCCTGTTCGATAAGTGCCAGCTGCTGCTCAACAGGCCCGCCAGGTGCCGCTTGCACGATCACAAAATTGGCAAGCAATATCAAAAATAGCGTCGGTAATATCAGTAGTAGTCTTTTTAAGATATAACGACCCATAATGGCGACTTCCTAAATAAAGAGAGAGAGGGCAATGACTACAGCAGTATATTCTTTCGTGCCAAAGGTCTACACAAACATATCTATGTATTAAAAACTTGTATTAAAAATTGTTTTTCAGCTCACGTAACGCTGCAAATACCGTTAACGACTTCTCATCATCGATAGGCATTTTTGATTTAACTCCTGCGATGACGCTCGGCTCTTGCGTACGTAAAAACACATTTACCGCGCGCTCATGCTCTAGTGTCACTGGTAGCGTTACCATGCCTTGCTCAGTTTGAGCCTCTGCTCGTGCTAAGGCTTGCTGCATCGCTTCATTGTCAGGCTCAATAGACAGGCCAAAACGCAGATTACTCGCTGTATATTCATGCGCAGGATACAGTAGCGCCTCATGAGGCAAGCCGTTCAAACGCTTAAAGCTCTCGTGTAACTGCTCAATCGTACCAGTAAAGACACGTCCGCAACCTGCACTAAACAACGTATCACCGCAGAAGCAATGCTTTTGCCCATCAATATCTAAGATATAGGCCATATGGCTAGCGGTATGCCCTGACACATCCCAGACTTGCGCAGAGCAACCCCATGCGCTCACCGTGCTACCATCTTTAATAGTTTGATCTTCATCGACGCCATGCTCACTATGCGCAACCAGGTGAGTCATCGGATACGATTCCTGTAACTCTGCGACACCGCCGATATGATCATGATGATGGTGAGTCGTCCAAATCGAGGTTAGCTCCAGTTCATGCGTCTCTAGATAATCAATGACCGGCTGGGCTTGGCCTGGATCGATGACAATCGCCTGCTTATTATTTTCATTAATCAATGTCCAGATATAGTTATCGCTAAATGCTTTGATTGGGTGAATACGGATACTCATGTTAAATCCTTACCGGTAGTTATTTTTGTTGCTCGTTATTTTGAGTTATCTAGGGCGTGTCCTCAATTCAAACGAGTGTCCTCTAAATGGGCTAAAAACAGCTAA
>CAJXUF010000117.1 GCA_913061175.1 uncultured Psychrobacter sp. | reverse complement strand
ACACCGTAGAGACCAAACTTCAACATGAGGCCTGTAAAAAAACCGGTCGATGATAAATCAGAGACAGCAGCATCACTACCTGACTCTCCAAAATCCACGCTGTCCATATCTGCCATGCCGAGTAAGGATACCACCCAATATAGAGTAACGAACATCACAAGACCGGTGAAAACAATCGTTGGATATAAACTTATTTTGGTGATGAACACGAAAAAAGCCTCTTGCATTACGCGGGTTCTCCCTTTATGAACCTAATCTTCTATTTGTAATAACCTACTACAAAAGCTGAGGCTCTTCACTTAATATTTATAAACTTATGTTGTTTTACAAACAAGTTTATATACATATCATGGCATAAGACATACTTCTCTAACGACCCCATATCGGTGAGCGTACGACTCCACCATTTTGGCCGCTAATGGCATAGCTGATATTGCCTGACAGCGAATGGATAACTAGACTACCACCATTTTGGCTTGCTGCTTGCCCGCCCACATTCAAGTGGCGAGTTGGATAGATGGCATAATTGCCAGAGGGAGATAGACGTGCGGGCTCATCAAGCCCTGTTTCTGCCAAGTTGACCACCTGTCCAGTCGTCAAGGCCATGACAGCCGCCTTGCGACCATTTAGATAAGCCATACGCTGACCATCTAAGCTAAGTTGAGGACTGGCCACATACCCATTTGTTGATACAGCTGTCGCATTGCCCGTAGCGAAGTCATAACGATAAATTCGCGGTCGTCCAGCACGGACTTTATCACTGGTATAGACAAAGCTCTTACCATCAGCAGCATAACTGGGCTGTACTTCTGTGCTCGGCAGAGTCGTTAACTGCTGGGTCTTACCATCGCTCAGACGCATCTTATAGATATCAGCATTACCACCGACAGTAGAGCTATAAAGCAAATCTTGACCATCGGGTGAAAATGACGCTGACATATTGCTGCCTTCAGCATTTACCACTAGATTGCGCGTATTGCTACTACGATCATAAATATAAATTTTGGGATGCTCACGCGGGGCTTGTTTGCTATAGGCAAGCAGTTGTCCGTCTGCCGACCATGCTGGCGCATAGATATAGCCATTAAGCTGATCGATGAGCTGACGATCGCTACCGTCAGGACGAATGCTATAGAGTGTCGATACTTTCGCCGTACCTACGCCCTGCTCTTCTATATAGGCAATATATCCTTGACGATCAATCACTGGCATACGTGCAGTCAGCGGACTGATCTCAACTGTACTGATTGGCTTTTTTACTGAGGTATTAGGTAATGTCTGGCAACCGGTAAGCACAGCAAATACGCCGATGGCAATAGGTGCTTTTATCATTAGTCTATCTATGTTTGATTTAGATAGACTCCCTTTACATATGGTTGTTTTATTTATGGCAGTTTTCAGCATAGCGTCATATCCAACAGAGCTTGATGATAAAAGTCTTATAAATATCTAAGAAAGCGATCGTTATCGACATAAATTCAGAGCCATCACCATCAATTTAAAAAATCAAAGATATTACAGAAACATTACTCTAGTGTAACCTAAACTGGACTAAATTTTGGATAAAAAAATGCCCCACTTGATAGCGAGGCATTTTGCGTTTTAAGAAGAGTAGCTTTAAATGAGTAACTTCAGACAAGTAACTCTAATTGCTTAAGTTCACGAACCAGTTAAACTGTTTACTCAATCATTAAGCTACTTCGTAACGGCCTTAAAATAAGCGACTTGATCATTATTTTTAATGGTCAAGATAGGCACATTGTTGGCATTCTTACTAAGGCTATATTTACCTTTTACAGTAGCTAATGCAGCAGTGTCAAAGCTAGCTTGCGGTTCAGGACATGCCATCATAGTACTGATGCCGTTTTTAATCTCGACTTCACCATTTGCAACGCTATATCCAGCACCCATGTTATTACAGGTATTCATAAATGCCATGTAATCTCTACCGTTATCATTCATGAAATTTAACGTTAACGGCTTGGCTGGGTCAAAAAACAGCTGAGTTACTTTATCACCATTGCTACGTTTGGCATCAACGAGCTGCCAATTGTGTGCTTGCAAGATATCTGCAGTGATTGGCTGGTTAACTGGTGCAGGCAAGTTCGTCGTCTGACAACCCGCAGCAAACGTACCAATTGCCAATGTCGCGACCATCATTACTTTACTCATGTTCTTCATATCAACTCCTCGCTTTATTGCATCCGATACTTTTACTAAACACCCTATCTGCATGAGCCATCAGCGCTAATAGACAAACGATAAGCTCTAATAAACATAGTAAAAGCTCATATTTATTATGATTCATTTATTGTTTTATTTAATGCTCTAAACAATGGCAATATTGTGCATGACGCACAGAGAGGTGTCATCATAAACTGGGTAGTTATTCGGAATGCATTTTGTACTACTTTGCAAATATCTAGCTACTTGCCCTTGCCAGCACCTAAATGAGCTGCTAACTATAATCTTGCTCACTCTGTTCATCCCTATCAATGATGGTTATTGATAGTTATTGATGGTAGGTAGTGACGGTAATTAGGGATTATTCACAGCTTGCTGTCGTTGTAATGCCGCATAACCATCTAAACGCTTACGCTCAGTGTCATTAAATAGTTGCTGTTCAAGCTGATTTATCTGAATTTGCGCTTGGGCGGCATCGACACCTTGGCTTAATAAGCGATTCTTTTTAGTTTCATACTGGGTGAAGCGTTGGGCGAAATTCGCGTCTTCTTGATCTACTTGTGCCAGCCTTTCTGCTGCTGGTGCGCCTACTAGCTCTCGGCGCATATTATATAATTCCTCGGGCGTTGCACCGCGAGCTTTCATCTGTTCAGTACGAGTCATCAACTCGCTAATATTGGCTTGTTGCATGATATTGGTTTTAGTAGCATTATCTGGCAATCGACTGATATAGTCCTGACGGGCAGCTTGTTTCTGTACGTCAGACATCTGCTTATTTTGGTCAATTCTGACCATCTCTATACTATAGTTATCGTAGTCATCCTCTGCGCCAAAAAATGCTGTAATGGTTGGTTTATCAAAGTACTGCTGTCTTAGATTAGTGATGTCTTGCTTTTGCTGGGCAACTGCGTTCAAATCCAGCTCGCCACTTTTGGTCGCCTGTAATTGCAGATTACCGTAGCGCTTTTCTATCTCAGGAAGTGCTTTAAGGTAAGCAACATATTGATTAAAAATAGTGACCGCTTGGCTAGCGGCAGGCTCTGGTGTGTGATGACGAATATAACTCTCCACACGGGCAAATATAACGGCTTCCTCCTCCTCACCTAGGGCGGATAAAAAATAATCAAACAAACGCCGCAGACCTTCAGTGACGACCAACTGTTTATTTTCATCGATGATGATTTCACCATCAATTTGGGTACCCTTTAATGAGCGTGGTAAATTTTCTAGTCCTGTGACAGATTGAGACTGGCTGGGTGTCGTTGTAGCTTTCACGACTTGTCCCGCAGCCAACTCAGTTGTCACTGACTCGATATTCTCATTATCAGAGACGGACGATTTGATTGAAGTTGAATTTACATCGTTGCTATCAGGCTTGAACCATAAAATAACCGCCGCTGTGGCAATGATAACCACGGCGATGATAGCAATTGTTGCATAGACTGGACGGCGGTTATTTGACATAAACGATATTTCTCAATCAATGAGCATTCTTGTTTTGTAGTTCAGCTTATAGGTTGGCGTTTTTCAGACGGTTTACCTGAGTACGATAGATAGATTTTGGCTCAGACTCTCCCCATGCCGTCAGACCCAAGACTTGATCAGCGGAATCTAAATGGTTCATTCTATAATTATCACGAACCACATAGCCAAGACGACTTGAGCAAGCAGATACCAATCCATCATTCGACTCACCTGCAAACGGTACGCCCGTTGCGGCCAATAGATAATCGCTAGGATCAAGTGCGCTCGTTATTTGCCCAACGCCGCTAAACGAATAATACTTGATGCCATTGACTGCCGTACTAGTCGGCTGACCACAGTAGTTTTTTGGCATTGCTGCAGGAAATTTGGCATTGAACTTAGCAGCACCATCGGTCGATAGAGCCACGAGCGCTTGCCAGCCATCTTGTTGTTGAATTTGATTGAAACTGATACCTGACCCAATATCTGTAAAGCCACCAATCAGATTAAACACACCTGATACTAGCTGGGTGGTGACATTAGATGGCTGTCCAGAAGTATTATTTGGCTCAAGAACATTTTTAACAAAATCAGCGGTTTTTGAGCCTTGCTCCGGACTTGATACTGCGGTTACTGAGGCCACGTACTTTGGCGCGACGCCAGCGACATAACGGATATCTATACCGCCCTGACTGTGTCCAAATAAGTTGACTTTAGACTCACCTGAAATCGCGGCAATGGTCTTGACCTGTTGTAGCAGTTGCTCACCTCGAACTTCGCTGTTATTGACCGCTGATGTTTTAGTGGTATATACCTCTGAGCCACCTTTCATCAAGTCTTCTGGAATCCCGTTGAAATAATCAATGACTCCAAATAGCGTTGTGAAGCCGCCAAGTCCATGTGCTAAGACGACTGGATATTGAGTTTTAGTGTAACTAGAAGTGAAGTATTTACTGTCCACCAACTTGCAACCGTTAGCATTGGCACAATTATAGTATTGTCCTGCAGCTTGAGCAGAAGTGGTTTGCATGGTCATTAGGAGAACACCAGCACTGATTGAACCCAGTATCGGTAACAATGTCTTTGGTGTGAGAGCTGCACGAATGTACAAAGAAAGCGTCATAACAACATCCTTGTTATCATTGATTTGGTTATTTTTACTGCACAACTACAGTAAAAATTGCTGCTAATTCCATTAGCAGGCAAAATTACATTACTTATATATTCTGCAACATTCAACTAATTTGTCAAAATATGAATATATTAGTCTGACTAATGAGTCATATAAGCCT
This sequence comes from uncultured Psychrobacter sp., assembly GCA_913061175.1. Taxonomy (GTDB): domain Bacteria; phylum Pseudomonadota; class Gammaproteobacteria; order Pseudomonadales; family Moraxellaceae; genus Psychrobacter. The sequence continues at coordinate 4,605 of CAJXUF010000117.1, read as the reverse complement.
TCAATATGCTGTAAAGCAATTATTATCAATGATAATGATAGGTACACTATCACTTAACGTAAAAGTGTCATTAGTACGTTTATGGTATAATCTATCCACAATGAACCCATAATTATAAGATATACGATGATGACTAAAAAATCCCTTATCCAGTCTCCAGAAGCCATAGAAAAAATGCGTGTGGCCGGTAAACTCGCTAGTGATGTGCTTGTCATGCTCGACGAGCATGTCAAAGTGGGCGTCAGTACCGAAGCACTCAATCAGATTGCCCATGACTATATTGTTAATGTGCAGCAGGCTATCCCTGCCCCACTTAATTATAATGGTTTTCCAAAATCTATCTGTACTTCAGTCAACCATGTTGTCTGTCACGGTATCCCAACTGAAAGCAAGCTGCTAAAAGATGGTGATATTATCAACATCGACGTGACTGTGATTAAAGACGGTTACTATGGCGATACCTCAAAAATGTGGATCGTCGGCAACGGCTCTATCATGGCCCAGCGTATTTGCAAAGTGGCACAAGATGCCCTTTATGCGGGTATGAGCGTGGTCAAAAACGGTGCACGTCTAGGTGATGTCGGTGCTGCTATTCAGGCCGTTGTCGAGCCTGAGCGCTTCAGTATCGTTCGCGAGTTCTGTGGTCATGGTATCAGTGATGAATTTCACCATGAGCCACAAGTCATGCACTATGGCAAAAAAGGCACTGGCTTTGAGCTAAAAACAGGCATGACGTTTACCATCGAGCCTATGATTAACCAAGGCACGTGGCAAACTAAGATTTTGCCTGATGAGTGGACGGCGATTACTAAAGACCGCAAATTGTCTGCTCAATGGGAGCACACCATGGTCGTAACAGATAATGGTTGTGAAGTGTTTACTACTCGCCCCGAAGAAGATTTAAGTTTTTTGACGCAGTAGTACAATCAAAGATCGCTTAGGCGGTCTTTTTTTTGGTCTTTAATTAGGTCGTGTTTGATATTCAACCATGGCACTGACAGAGACTATTTTTTATACAGTTCGACGTTAAAAATAGTGAGTTTAGTCATTCTAACCGTCTATTTTTAACAATGAAATGGCAAAAAATAGTCCTGTCTCCTTCTATTAATATTAGAGCTGGAGCTGAGGCTAAAACTGCCCCATACTGCGTTGTAAACCTAGTTAAGGCACAAGCATTACCGTCGTTTTACGCCTTGTCTAGAACAGTTTTAGCAATCAGCAGTGCCTATTTGTGAATATCAAACACGCCCTAGTCCATATTGAGTATTGTGCTTATAGGCGCTTTGTCTTTATACTCAGATGACCTGATAACTTCTATTGATATATTTATCAGCACCTTTATTGATAATTGCTATTCGTGACTTTTATTAGCCATCAGTACATTAGATGCTCAATAGCGCTCAGCTCGAACGTTCTATTTCTAAACTCTTAACTGGATAACACTCATGTTTAATTGTGATATCGCCTCTGTTGATTTGACGCCTTTACCGATACTACCAAGTGAGGTGGCGACAGACTCATCCCCACTGTCAGCCCAAAATGTGACAGACAAGAATCTACTTGGCATTCCTGAATGGTTGGCACAAATCAACGACGATATCAGCCGCTCACTAGAACGTGGTACTAATATTCGCCAACTGGTTGCAGCACGTGCTTGCGCTATCGACAGCCTATTGATTGCGTTGTTTAAATGGTTTGAGTTAGATAAGACTGATTTGGCGTTTTTTGCGACTGGTGGTTACGGGCGCGGTGAGCTATCGCTTTATTCAGACATCGATATTTTACTCCTGTCTCCTGGTAAAATAGGTGCTGATGCCAGTAGTAAAATCGACAAACTGGTTGCTCTACTATGGGATATAGGACTAGAGCCTGCGCTCTCTGTACGTAGTGTTAATGATGCGCTAGAGGCTGCGCTTGATCATACGATTGCCAGTGCTCAGCTAGAGGCTCGACTCCTAATCGGCAATGAAACATTGCAAGACATGCCCGCCCAAATCGTCAATAAACAGTGGTCTCCGCGCGCATTCTTTGATGTAAAAATGGAAGAATCCAAAGCGCGTTATTTGCAGCACAATGCCACCGAATACAACCTTGAACCCAATATCAAAACAGCACCAGGCGGGCTACGTGATATCCATATCATCGGCTGGGTCACCAAGCGTTATTTTCGCGTGAGTAAACTATATGATTTGGTGCAACAGAACTTTTTGACCGAAAAAGAGTTTGATGAGTTGAGCTTTGCCGAAGGGTATTTATGGCAAATTCGTCATTACTTGCATGTACTGACAGGCCGTAATGAAAACAAGCTGTTATTTGATTATCAGCGTGAGATCGCTCAGCTAATGGGCTACGAGACTCAGCCAGATGACCAACCTAATGCTGCGGTCGAACGGTTTATGCGCGACTACTATCGCTGTGCGATGCAGATATCAACGCTATCTGAGATGCTGACCAATCATTATTATGAAACGATCATAGAGCCGCAGCTGCCTGACGATGAACGTCCAAAAAAACAGCCTATAAATGCGCGATTCAATCGTATTGGCAACCAGATTGCTATCGCACATCATCGAGTTTTTGCACAGCACCCAGAGTCTATCTTAGAGATGTTTTTATTGATGGGTCAGCACGGCATCGATAAAGTTCGTACCCATACTTTGCGCGCACTCAAAATTGCCGCACGAGGCATCGATCAGATATATAGAGACAATCCTACTCACAAAGCGCTGTTTTTATCGAATCTAAAAGAACAAAACTACCTATTCCATCGTCTACGTACCATGAATCGCTACGGGGTATTGGGTAACTATATTCCTGCGTTTGCGCAAGTCACTGGCCTTATGCAGTATGACTTGTTCCATCGTTATACAGTAGATGCGCATACCTTGTTTTTGATTAGAATTTTACACCGATTTACAGATCCGACATTTCACGAAGAGTTTCCACTGGTCAGCTCTATCTTTCAGCGTATCGAGCGTAAAGAGATTTTGGTGCTGGCAGCCATGTTCCATGATATTGCTAAGGGCCGTGGCGGCGATCATAGTGAGCTTGGTCAAACCGAATCAATTGAGTTTTGTTTATCGCATGGTATGAGCTTGGCGGATGCGAACTTAGTAGGCTGGCTCACGCGCTATCACCTTCTTATGTCGATTACTGCACAGAAAAAAGATATCTCAGACCCTGAGGTGGTGACTATTTTCTCTGATCTCATCGGTAACGTGACTCATCTAAACCATCTGTATGTACTGACGGTGGCTGATATGAATGCGACCAACCCACAGCTATGGAACAGCTGGCGGGCGACCCTCATGAAACAGCTATACTCACAAACTCGGCGCATCTTGCGCGCTGATATCGATGCGCCTACCAATCGTCAAGATATGATTAGTGCCACACGCAAGCAAGCGTTAACGATGCTAGATAATGTCAATAACCAACATATGAACCGCGATGAAGTATTGCGTCTGTGGGATGACTTGGGCGATGAGTATTTCTTGCGAGAGATTGCAGAAGATATCTTATGGCATACTGAAGCTATTTTGAATCACCCACCGATTGGGCTTGCTTCTAATGCTGATAGTCCACCATTGGTCGTTCTACGTGAACATCGCGAATTGGCACTTGATGCGGTACAGGTCTTTGTTTACACCCAAGATCAAATGAACCTATTTGCCGTTACCATGGCAGTATTTGATCAGATGAATCTAGATGTTTTAGATGCACGCATTATCACAGCGACCCGTGACTTTGCTTTGGATTCTTATGTCTTGCTAGATCCTAGTGGCACATTGCTGGTTGATGAAGACAGTCAACAAGAGCTAAAACAACGCTTAATTGACTCGTTCAAAGACCCTACCGTACTTAAACTGACGAACAAGCGTATGCCGCGTCAGTTAAAACACTTTGAAGTAAAAACGGTGATTAACTTCGAATTCAATGAAGCATCAGATCAGCACATCATGAGCTTAGAAACGCTTGATCAGCCAGGGCTATTGGCGCGAGTTGGGCAAGTATTTTTGCAAGAGCAAATCGAAGTACATGCTGCGCGTATTACCACTCTAGGTGAGCGTGCAGAGGATATGTTTTATATCAGTGATCAAAACGATAAGCCACTCTCACCTGATAGACTGGAAGCATTAAAGGCAGCTCTGTTAGCCAGTCTTACCGTTCAGAAAGAGCATAATAGTGTAATATATTTTTGATACGGCTAGATAGTTTTGGTTAGCCATTATTTTGAATATTAACTAGCAAAAGTAGTCTGATAGTCATCATAGAAGTACGTTTTATAACGTACTTCTATAGGTTATCTCGCTGGCATGTTCGTTCAATTCATCGTCAGCAAGCTCTGGCGGCAAAACACCTACTTCAGGTGGCTGCTGCTCCATGATTAATCGTCCAGCATCGACTTCTTTTTGTAGCAAACACTGCAAGCTTGCTAGGTGAAACTGTCCATCTAGATAATCGTCTAACGCTTCCAAAGAAATAGGCGATTTGGCATGTACATCAGGATACAGACTATCCTCTGCCAAAATAATCATCTCATTGAGCGCCTCTTCGCGCATCCTGTCTCTTATACACATCTGACGCTGCCGACGATATGGAGTG
>CAJXUF010000116.1 GCA_913061175.1 uncultured Psychrobacter sp. | reverse complement strand
AATATCAAATAATATATACAGCAATTTATTTATTCCATATCCTCATATACTAATTCTATTTTTTCTAATCTCTCCGTATTTACATTAATAACAATAGGATTATGATGTAACGCTTCTTACTGCTAAACCAAATTAACAGAAATACAGTTTCCAATTCTGCAAACCTGCGTAACTATACTCATATAAATTCTTATAAAAATGATATCTGATAACATCATCGGATAAGGAAGCTATTACCTTGACTACTCTCGTTCAACCTGTAAACGATACGAAAGATCCTATCATTAGAGATGATCTGGCCCTAAATGCACCGCAAAAACCCTTGATTATGGGTGGTGGCATCGTAGGATTGATAGTGCTCGCGTATCTATTAGCCACTCAACATATCTCTCAATCATTGCTACTTGGGATAGGTCTTTTGTTAGGCTATACCCTTTTTCATGCCCGCTTTGGCTTTACCTCTGCTTTTAGACGTATGATGGCAGTGGGCAACGGTCAGGCGATGCGCTCACACATGCTGATGCTGGCAGTTGCTGTCACGCTGTTTGCGCCAATCCTTGCTTATGGCACGACGCTATTTGGCGGTCCTGTCGCAGGTTATGTCGCGCCATTAGGGGTCAGTCTAGTCGTAGGCGCATTTGTATTTGGTATCGGCATGCAACTTGGCGGTGGCTGTGCCTCTGGTACGCTCTATGCGGTAGGCGGTGGACGCTCTGTTATGTTCATCACCTTTATTTTCTTCATAGTGGGCGCCACGATTGGGGCTTATCACTTGCCATTCTGGACAGAAGAGATGCCTGCTTATGCACCTTTCTCTTTGGCAACCTCTACAGGTCTTGGTTATACAGGGGCATGGCTGGTGTCGCTAGCCATATTCGGCATTATCGCATGGGTAACATTAGTCGTTGAGAAAAAAAGAAACGCACCAAAGATGGCACCAGTGCCTTCTGAGTCTGGCTGGAAACGAATCTTCCGTGGTTCTTGGCCGCTATTTGCTGCCGCAATCGTTTTGGCTTTACTTAATGGTCTGACATTACTTACACGTGGTCAACCGTGGGGCATTACGTCAGCATTCACATTATGGGGCTCTAAAATTGCAAGCGGCTTTGGCATGGATGTGGCAAGCTGGGGCTATTGGCAAGGTGCTAATGCAGCAGCGCTTGAGGCCTCTATCTTTGCTGACTCAACCACTGTATTGAATATTGGCATCATCATTGGCGCGTTTATCGCCTCTGCTGCGGGTGGTTTGTTCAAGTTTACTAAGATTACTGCTGGTAACTTTGCAGCGTCAGTCATCGGCGGATTGATGATGGGGTACGGTGCACGTCTCGCGTTCGGTTGTAATATCGGCGCTTACTTCGGTGGTATCGCTTCTTTTAGCTTACATGGTTATATCTGGGGCATACTGGCAATGGCAGGTACGTTTTTGGCACTGTATTTACGTCCTTTATTTGGCCTGTCAGTACCAAAATCTAGCGACTCCGTTTGTTAATACAGATTTTGTGTTAATACAAATGTAGCACTCAAATAAAAAAACAGCAGAATAATCTGCTGTTTTTTTATTGTTTATCACTTTGTTTCCACTACTCATTATTATATAGTCAAAGAAATCTAAAACAGCTACAAGGCAGCCGACCGTAGATTGTACGTATAGGGAGGGTAACACCGTAGCGGTTTAGTAGTTCGCTGACTATAAAGCTGCTAACGACGGACGATGACCAGTGCCATCCGACCTGTAGCAGCTTGCTGCATATGAGTCTGGCGGCGATACGAGTAATAGTGAGTATTTGCGTAACTACAGTCAACAGGCAAGTCATTCACAACCGTAGCACCAGCAGCTTCTAACTGCATAGCAGCAAGCTTCGGTAAATCCAACTTTATCTTGTCATCATAAGACGATATAGAAAATAGCGACACAAAATCATCGATATGCTTCTTGGACAACGTCTGGTTGGCTATACACCCAGCCAATAGCTTATCGCGAACCTCTGTATTTACTTCATAATTTTCCTGACTGATACACACTCCTATCCAAGCTTGTATAGGGCCTGAATCGGTAAAGCGGTTGACAGTCTCTTGTATCACACCACAGGCCAATCCTTGCCAGCCTGCATGAATCGCTGCGATTTTGCCACTAGTAGGCTGATATAACACGATAGGCACACAATCCGCCGTCATGATTGCCAGACCGCGACCACTTTGTTGACTGACCATCGCATCAGCAGACAGTGGCGCCATATCCAACGTAGTAGCATCGACATCATGAATACGTTTACCATGAACCTGACTGACCCAATGTAAGCGATTAATAGCCGCATGCTGCTCATTTTGTGCAGACTTATCTGTCAGCTGCTCATTGATAGCAGCCAATAGATTCATGCGGTTATCTAATACTTGCAGTGCATTATCATTGACATGCAGACCTAAATTCAGCTCGCCGTAATTTGACTGACCTTCACAACCTGTACGCTGGTTTTTAGCAGCAGAGTCATCAATATTATCAAATGCAAAAGCAGCCGTCTGAAAAACGGCTACATTATCAATTTGCGCAATCATTGTCATCGGGAACGTGTTCGTCATGGCTGCTCGCTCTCACTTCTCATCTAGTAAACGTTAGCGTTTACTCTTCATAATAACCGTCGCTCAGTACCGCCATCAGTTTTTGCATATCTTCAGGTAGTGGCGTCGTTACTTCAATATCCTCACCTGTCGTCGGATGCACGAATCCTAACGTATAGGCATGCAGTGCTTGGCGTGGGAAATTATTGATAGCTTGGCGCTGAGCTTCTGTCAATCCAGAACGCAACTGACGACGGCCACCATAGACACGGTCACCGACTAGAGGATAAGTAATGTGACTTAAATGCACACGAATTTGATGCGTACGTCCAGTCTCAAGCCCGACATCTAGCAGACAGTAGTTTTCGTTCAATGGTGTGACATTTAGCAAATGTGTTACTGCTTCGCGACCAGCAGTCATCACCGTCATCTTAGTACGCTGGTTGCGATGTCGGCCAATCGGCGCATCGATACGACGATGACGAGATAAACTTGCTTGGTCCCCTGCCACCACACACTTATAGTGACGATAAACAGATTTGTCTTTTAGCTGCTCCATTAGTGCCATCTGTGCAGGTTTGGTTTTGCCAATCAATAGCAATCCAGAGGTGTCTTTATCAATACGGTGCACAAGACCTGCACGCGGTAAATGATGCTGCTGAGGATAATGATATAGCAGTGCATTGACCAAAGTGCCGTTTTGATTACCTGCGCCCGGATGAACCACCATACCGACAGGTTTGTTGATTACCAATACGTCATCATCTTCATAGACAACATCGATATCTATATTTTCTGGTTGGTCTTCGCCATGCTGCTGTAACGTCGTTGATAGATGCAATACATCATCAGCTTTGACACGGACTTTCGGTTTTTGGACACTGCCGTTATAGAGCAGACTGCCGTCAGTGATCCAGTTCTGGAGTTGCACACGCGAAAAGTCCGAAAACGCTTGTGAGGCGACCTTATCAATACGCAGACCAGCTTGATCTTCTGTGACCACATGCGTCATATCTACAATCACTGGTACAGCTTGACCCGCTACTGGGGCTTCATCGTCGTCGCCGTCCATGTCGCTGTCATCAATATCGCTGTCATCATTATCATCAATGTCGCTATCGTTCAGATCATTACCATCATCGATGAGCAATTCTTCATTATCAGGAGCATCATCATGCACTTGCTCATTTGTAATTGTTTGATTATCAGGTAGCTCATTATTGTTCAAAACTTCATTTGGCATTGGTGACTCTTGTGCTGATGAATCAGTATCTAGCGATTGATTCGGTGATAAATTGGTAGTCATGGCATCATTATTCATAGCGGATTGATACATTGATACGTGGCAAAGCCCCTGACAGTGTTTTGTGAGATGACTTCGAAGATAGTATTATAAATAGCAGTATAAAAAATTGTCGTTTTTTGATTATCGTTTTTCGCCTATAAATAGCAGATAACAACCTTTAAGGTACAAAAAAGCGAAGACAATACCGCTCTAGTGTATCATGTCGCACGCATAAGCCCTATAGAAGCTGCATGCTATCTGTTAATTTTTGAGCATACCTTTGGGCTGTAAGGTGCCTCGCTTAACTCTCTAGAACATGACATTGCTGTAATTTACTGTATATTTACTCATGCTAGCGACATTCGATATCGCTCGTGACAGCCGCTCATGTTAAACTGCCTATACAATATAGATGGCGAAAAAATAGACGTAGCAAATGTTATTCTATAAAGTATAGCCATGTTTTGCTGTATGCTATGGCACTGTATGCGAATGCCGTATTTAGATACAGTTTGAAAATAGCATTGGGTTTTGTTGACCGTGTTTGCCATTTAAACCGTTTAATTATGGTTAAATGCATGTGGTCTATGACTGGCTTACTATACAAGCGCTATGTATCAGGCCCAATCTATCAGTACAATACGTCATAACAAAAACTGCATTCGATAAAAAATTTTTGCTAGTGGATCGCTGACTATTTAGCGTCGTTTTTTATCACTAACCTTTTATATAGCATGATAGCGCCGCTGCTATTATGCGTCTTGTGTCGGAGAAGAAGTATGCAAGCTGTTGGCAATACGTTTATCAAACTGTCCTCAATAACCCTACTGGCGCTTAGCGTCAATCTAGTGGGTTGCCAGACTTTCAAAAATCTAACTGGCGCCAAAGATGGTGAGGCAGTAGAAACAGCTGAAAAATCAGAGCAAGGGTATTATAACGAGGCCGTCAATCAGATTGACAAAGGTCACTATATCCAAGGTATCGAAGAGCTGACCAATCTGCGCACATTCTACCCAACCGGGCAGTACGCTGAACAAGCTTTGCTTGATATGATGTATGCACAATACGAAGGCGACAAGTATGAGATGGCAGCAGCAAGTGCTGAGCAGTTTATCCGTTTGTATCCATCTAACCCACAAGTCAGCTATGCCTACTATGTGCGCGGCGTTGCCAATATGGAAGGCTCATCTGAAAGCCTAAAGCTATTTAAACTGAACCAAGCTGAGCGTGATACCGCGTATTTGCGTATTGCCTTTGCCAATTTCCAAGAGCTTATCAATAAATATCCAAACAGCCCGTATGCACCAGATGCCGCTCAACGTATGACGTTCATCTACAATCAGTTTGCTGAGAGCGAAATGAGCGCAGCCAATTGGTATATTGAGCGTGAAGCTTATGTAGCAGCGGTTAACCGTGCCAAATGGGTATTCCAATACTACCCGCTAAGTGAATCAACGCCAGATGCTCTTGCGGTACTAGCCTATAGCCATGAAAAACTTGGTCTAACCGACTTGGCAAATGAGTACAAAACGCTGTTGCAGATCAACTATCCAGAAATGCTAACCAGCAACGGTAGTGTGAAATTAAGCACCAAACGTGACCGTACTTGGCTCAATAAGATTACCTTTGGCAAGCTTGGTCGTTCGAACACGACTGACAAATCAGTCGCGTCTGGCGAGTATAACGGCGCCACCAAGACACAAATGATTCGTAATGCAGCCCAGTTGAGACTAGCAGGGACTAACACGACGCCTGCCAATACTCCAGTCACTAATAATGCTGCTGCGCGTAATGGTATTAGCGTAGGTTTAGGTCTGCCTGAAGCATCAGCTGAGCGCGTGACCAGTCAATCAAGTACTGGCTCAACTGCAAGAGAAGCCAACGTCGATCCCCTAAATACCAATCCAACACGTCGCACTACACTAAATGACGACAGTGTGAGTGATATGGATAATAATTGATTACGTGAAGTCTTTTAACCTAGCTAACACAGCCTGTATTCATTGATAATAAGGTCAACATTATGTTGGCCTTATTTTTCTAGCAGTACCTTATTACCTCTGCCCCAACATAATCGACCTATGGTAAACTGTTTTTTGTATGAGCATTCCTAACCATATTCTTGAACAATTAAATAGCCAAGCTGACCTAATCAGCATCATTGGCAAACACACCACGCTTAAACGCGCTGGTAGTGAATATAAAGGCTGCTGCCCTTTTCACGGTGAAAAATCGCCTTCCTTTTATGTTAATCCACAAAAAAACATCTATCACTGCTTTGGCTGTAGCGTCGGTGGCAATGCCATCAGTTTTTTGCGTGATTATGAGAATTTGACATTCATTGAAGCGGTCAATGAACTATCAAAGCAAACAGGCATTGAAGTACCGAAAGAAGAACAGCAAAACGTTAGTTATCAACGTCGCGCACCCAAACCTATTGCACCGCCGCCTGTGCACAATATGCCTAGTCCAACGATAGAACACAGCAAAGTAAATCAAGACGGTGCAGACCAAGACAACCATCAAAATAATCGTCAAGACAGTCATCAAAACAATGTCGCCCAAAGCGACCAAAACTACATCGAGCAGCCCAGTTATGATGACAATCAGGGCTATGAGAATTTTCCACCGTTAGACGCTTATGATTCAGCGCCCTATTCGATGGACTCGTATTCCTCAGAGCCGTATTTGCCAAACCATGCAGACGATAGTGGCTATCCGCCAGCATGGTTGACAGATACCGATACTAGCACTGGTATGCAGGACACTCATGGTATTGACCAAATCAATGATAAAGATGGCAATCTATATGAGCTGCTAGAGCAAATCCAACAGTTCTATCAGCACAATCTGACCACGCATCCCCATGCCAAGCACTACTTTTTATCACGCGGTATCACCGAAGACATCTTTGAGACCTTTGGTCTGGGCTATGCGCCATTTGGTTGGCAGCATCTTGAGCATCAATTTCCGCAGGATATTGAGGGTCTAAAAGCCTTAGGATTGGTACGTCAGTCAGAGTCTGGCCGCGACTACGATCTATTGCGCGACCGAGTCATCTTCCCAATTCGTGATAACCAAGGCCGTACCATTGGTTTTGGCGGTCGGGCGCTCGATGACGAAGTAAAGCCTAAATATATCAACTCCTCAGACTCGCCCGTCTTTCATAAGCAGCATGTACTATACGGCTATTATGAATCACGTCAGCAGCGCGCAGACAGCTGGCTGGTGGTCGAGGGCTATATGGATGTAATAGCCCTTTATCAAGCGGGTATCTATGGGGCAATCGCCTCGATGGGTACAGCGATTAATGAAAGCCAAATATCGCGTCTACTGACACTTAATCCAACGCTTACTTTGAGCTTTGATGGAGATAGTGCAGGACAAAAAGCCGCTTGGCGTACACTTGAAGTTGCCCTGCCTGTATTGGCCGATGATAAAGAGCTGCGGTTTTTAACCCTGCCTAACAATCATGATCCTGATACTTTTATTAAAAGTCAGGGCAGCGATGCCATGCGTGAGCAAATCGCTAATGCCATGCCGCTATCACAGTATATTTTTGCGTATTTGAGTGAACGTTATGACATGAGTCTGGCTGAAGGCAAAGCCAAGCTCATGTCCCAAGTACGCTCGTTGACGACCGCCTTGCCCAAAGGCAGTAGCTTTCGCTATTTACTTAACAATGACGTTTATCAAAAGCTTGGCGGTAAACGCAGTCAGAATGTCGAGGCCAAAGATGCGCTGCTAGATTTTGATGGTGATATGACCATCAGTCAGCAATTGCAGCTGTGCTTTTTGTTTCAGCCGCGCGCGTTAATTGACGACCCTATTGAGTCGATTTGGCAACAGTCAGGGATTAATGGCTTACACCTACCTGCTCATATCAAACAAAAAGCATCACCTGATACCCTGCGTCCTCTTGCGTGGGAAGACTTGCAAGATGCTGCCCTGCTAGACATCGTAAGCACCATCAAGCGCTGTCTTAATTACCTACCAAAAGACGTCAATGCAGCGGCGCATTTTATCTTATCGAACGTAAAGCCTGCGACCCAAGACATGCTCAGCCGTAATTGGGGCGGCTTCTATAAAGCGCTAACCGCACGCAATATTTTGGGGCTTGATGGCCTAATCGAAGAGCTAGTCAGTCAGCTGCTTGAGCGCAACATGAAGAAAAAAATACAAGAGCTGATACAGAACCCAGATCATATTAAGCTTGCGATCGTCCGTAAACAAACCCAATTATTGAATGATTGGCTACGGGCACAGCAGGCAGAGCAATCGGCACAGATGGTCACTGTACAGTCTTAATGTTTAATTTCAAATGTTGACCCTTTAAAAGTCTAGCAGCTGCCCCCACTACTAATGATTATGCCCAGTAGCATGAGTCGCTCCAAAATCATTTAGCTGATGGCAAATAATCAGTAAAAAATGGTCGGTAGCTATCACTAGCTCGTGCTTGACGACTGTGGTCTGTGTTAAACTGTGTCGCTGTATATTGACAGCACTGCTTGGTGAATGATTGTGAGCATGCATCGTTAAGCACAAATTTTAGGTATTATTTTTACGTATCCGCTTTTAGATACTATTTTTTAAGTACTGTATTTTTTAAGTACCATATTGAAGTCTTTTGAGCTTTTCTAATTTTTAGCTGTTTATCAGCATTGTTATTGTAGTGTTTTGAGCCTTTATTCATATCAACTCATTTTTGATATTATTGACAACCTCTACGCCATATTTTGATCAATCGATTGATAAGATCAACGCAAAGAGCGAGCGATAGCGAGTCACAATATAAAAATGTCCGATGCAAGTAAGCGAGTATTTATGAACGATAAGTCAGTTTCTAAGTCCACATCTCAACTGGCCACCTTAATCCAAATGGGCAAAGAGCAAGGGTATCTTACCTACGCTGAGGTGAATGACCAGCTGCCCGACTCTATTACCGAAAGCGATCAGATCGAAGACATTGTGCAAATGCTGACCGATGTCGGTATCAAAATCTTTGAATCAGCTCCTGATGCCGATGATATCTTGATGAATGATGATTCAAGCGATGATGATATGGCAGCAGATGAGGCAGCGGCAGTACTTGCCTCTGTTGAAACTGAGCCTGGTCGTACCACTGACCCTGTACGTATGTATATGCGTGAAATGGGTACGGTTGACCTACTGACTCGCGAAGGCGAGATTGCCATTGCGAAGCGTATCGAAGAAGGTATTCGTGATGTGCAGCATGCCATGTCTTACTGGCCTGGTACCGTACAGTTTGTCCTTGATGAATATCAAAAAGTACAAGACGGCGAAAAAAAGCTATCTGACGTCATCACTGGTTTCTTAGATCCTGAAACCGAAGAAGACAAAATCGCAGCCCAAGAAGCAAAAGAAGCGGCAAAAGAAGAGCGTGAGCGCATCAAAGAAGAAAAAGAAAACCCACCAGTTATCAAAGCCAAGGTCAATGCGAAAGCAGCTGCGCTTGATGATGATGACGAAGACGAAGATGACGTTGAAGACGAAGCTGAAGAAGAAACCAGCGGTCTTGATCCAGAAGAAGTTCGTTTACGTCTAGAAGAGATCGAGCATCTATTTATCAAAGCCAAGCAAGCATTGCTAGATTATGGCCGTGGTAGCGTACAGGCTGATACAGCGTATGCCCTACTTGCTGAACGCTTTATGATGCTAAAGCTAAATAATCGCTTGTCAGACCAAGTCATGGCTATCATGCATGACGTCTATGACGACGTACGTAAGCAAGAACGTCAAATCATGCGTTTGGTGATTCGCCGTGGTCGTATGCCGCGTGAAGAGTTCCGTAAGACCTTCCCTAGCAATGAAACCAATGTTGATTGGTTCTGTCTCTTATACACATCTCCGAGCCCACGAGACGGACTCCTATCTCG
>CAJXUF010000115.1 GCA_913061175.1 uncultured Psychrobacter sp. | reverse complement strand
CGAGATAGGAGTCCGTCTCGTGGGCTCGGAGATGTGTATAAGAGACAGCTGTAGTCTTCCCGCAGCCGCTATAACCTAAGAAGCAACCAATCTCTCCTTGCTCCAACATCAACGATAGACCATTGACGACAATAGTATCGTCATAGCCTACGATGAGATTTTGCACACTAAAGTAAGGATCTGTCGCGATATGTTTCTCAGTATTTTGTTGTGAGGTATTGCTTTGTTCTACAGTTTTATTCGGCTGAACTGGATTGATTCTATTTTGTGACAGTGGTGATTTTGCTACAGGCATGTGTTTAGCCCGAGCCTTTTCTGACTTAGAATTTGTAGAGTCGTTCATTGAATCAGTGTACATAGACGGTACCAGTTCGCTATTAGTAAGTAAAACCATCGATAAAACAGAGCAAATTATAATATAGCTGACACTACGAGTGTGCTGTTAAACTTATGTCAAATTATTGCTATTAACTTTGTTGTTACTAGCTGTGTTTATCGCTTTGACGCAGTAGTATCCAGACAGGAAGCAAGCCAACTAACACGATTAGCAAACTCGGTAATGCGGCTCGTCCCCACATACCTTCGCTCGTCATTTCAAACACTCGTACTGCAAGCGTATCCCAGCCTTGACGCCGTGTCATTAGCGTAATGGGCATCTCTTTCATCACTTCGACAAAGCCCATCAATAATGCGGTCAATACACCAGGGCTAAGTACAGGCAGCATTACATGACGCCAGCGCTGATAAGGACTGTCGCTAAGTAATTTTGCAGCAGCTTCTTGATTGACAGTCAACCGTTGCAATTGTCTGTCAACTGGCTGAAAACTCACCGTCATAAAACGTGTCGATAGCGCCAGTAGCATAACAATGACACTGCCAGAAAGCACTTGCTGTGAGGTGATACCAAAGGCAATCATTTGATTATCAAGCCACGCAATAGGTATAAATATCCCTACCGCCAATACAGTCCCCGGTACGACATAGCCTAAATTGGCTAAAGTGGTCATTATCTTAGTCGACTTATCAGGATACTGCCGTTTGATCCACGCAATGATAATGGCCAAAAAGGCGATAAACAGCGTGGTCATACTAGCAATCATGAGGCTATTGGTGACAAAATCAATATAACGCGCATCAAAATCTTGGCGAAAGTTAAGTGCTGTCCAATAGATGAGCTGTAAGAAAGGAATTAAAAAGGCAACTAAAAAGATCAGCGTACACAGCAGTGTCATGGCGAGCTTGGCAGGTTTGCTAGCTTCAAAGCGTTGGCTGCTACCTTGGGTAAGTGAACTACCACGCTTCGCTTGCCAATACTGCTCAAACAATACCACAATAAATATCACACCAATGAGCAAGGCTGCTAGCTGAGCCGCTGTGGTCAAACTAAAAAAACCAAACCACGCTTTATAAATGGCGGTAGTAAAAGTATCGACATTGAATACCGATACTGCACCAAAATCCGCTAAGGTTTCCATACTAGCGAGCAATAAGCCGCCAATGATCCACGGTAATGCTTGCGGTAATGCCAATCGGAAAAACACACGGCTACGACTCAAACCAAGCATCTGCCCCGCTTCTATCGCTCGCCTGCCTTGCGACAAAAATGCCTGACGCGCTAGCAAATATACATAAGGGTAAAACGCTAGCGATAATACCAAGCCTGCGCCCCATACATTCCTTATCGACGGTATAGCAGTACTGATACCGGAATCGCGTAGAGCTGTCTGTAGCGGCCCACTAAAGTCAACAATGCCGATAGTGACAAATGCCAATACATAAGCAGGGATGGCAAGTGGCAACATCAACGCCCACGAAAAGAAACGCTGACCAGGGAAACGATACATACTAGTGACCCAAGCCAGAGCAGTACCAATAGTACCTGAAACGACAGTCACCATAAGCAATAAAATCGCCGTGTTTCTGAGCACTTGCGGCAGTACATAGTCTGCCATGTGTGTCCAAATCTCTGCCACTGGCTGAGTCCACGACAGCAGCACGATTAAAATCGGTACTAGCATAAACAACGAAATCAGCCCTAAGACTGATTTCGAGATAATACGTTTACGAAGGGCGTGGTCTTGGCTGACAGTCTGCTGGTCATTAACACCGTTATTGACAGTATCGTTTTGACTAACAGACGCATCTGGCGTTGTGATCATATTATCATTACCGTGTCATACGTATAGAGACCTTGTAAGCTTATACCAACCTTAAAATCGTCATTACATGAATAACTGATCTGTAATGACTAACCTTTGAACCTATTCTTTAAAAGCTGTTGTTTAAAAGCTACTGTTTTGAGAACTATTGTCTAAAAGTTATGATTTTAAGATTGGTATCAGTATTACTGCCGATCCCTTATTTATAACCCGCTTTATCCATCATTTGGATAGCTTGAGTTTGTAGTTCACCGAATTTCTGTACATTGATATCATCTTTTTTGAAATCGCCCCATGATCTGAGCATGTCTGACTCATCGATACCTACTTTTACTGGGAATTCTTTGTCAGAACTGGCATAAAGACCTTGTGCCTCATCAGATGACAACCATTCTATCAGTTTAAGCGTACCATCTGGATTGTCTGAACCTGCAACCACACCAGCGCCTGAGATGTTTACGTGCGTACCAGTCGTGTCTTGGTTTGCCCAAAATATCTTCACAGGGAAGTTTGGTTTTTCATCCAATAGACGACCATAGTAGTAACTATTGGCGATACCCACTTCACACTGACCAGCAGCGATAGCTTCTAACATCGCAACGTCATCACTGAACACATCAGTCGCTAGGTTATCAACCCACCCTTTGATAACCGCTTCGGTCTTCTCTTCACCCAAATGCTCCATCATGCTAGCAACAAGCGATTGGTTATAAACCTTCTTAGAGGTACGTAAGCATAGTTTGCCTTTCCATTTTGGATCGGCTAAATCTGCATAAGTAGATAACTGGTCAGCAGTGACTTTGTTTGGATCATAAAAGATAGTACGTGCACGTAGTGACAAACCAGTCCACTGACCTTTTGGATCACGGTATTTTGCAGGGACATTAGCTTCTAACACAGTAGACGATACTGGCTGTAATAGTCCTTGCTCTGCAGCCTGCCATAAGTTACCAGCGTCAACGGTCAATAGCATATCAGCTGGAGTATTATGACCTTCAGCTTTTAGACGCGCCATCAAAGGCCCAGTTTGGTCTGTAACCAGTTCAACTTTTACACCTGTTTGCTCAGTATAGCGATCTAACAATGGCTTAATCAGCTGCTCATTACGTGATGAGTAGATAGTAATTGTCTGACCATCAGCAGTCGTAGCTTCGTCAGTTGCTGCTTGCTGCTCAGCACCTGTTTCTGTTGACTCTACTTCTACGCTTTCTTCTGTGGTTGAAGAATTACTACAACCTGCCAAACCCAACATCATGCCAAATACGGCTGCAGGTAAGATAAGCTTCGTAGAGGTTAGATTAGCGCTGATAGCGTTCAATGACATGGTTTTCCCCATAGTAATGCTATAAAAAAGTAAGATGTATAGTGAGACAAAATAACAGTGATTATAACGATGACTTGCTAAGCGCTAGCAGTAATCAGGCCATAATATATTAAAGCAACATACTAATGGAAGTGAGATTAATTATCAATACATTTGTTTAACTGGCAAATATACCTGTGATGAGTCTTTAGCATTGATTTTTAAGAGCTATTTTTAGCGGCCCAGTTCTTTCAATAGTTTGGTCTAACGACGCGTTTTAGTGTCCATCTATAGCAGCCATTGTCCTAAAATTGCATTGACCGCAGCTTCTGTACGTAAGATACGAGAGCCTATATGTACAGGTGTGCAGCCTTGTGCTGACAGTAGCTCTATCTCATAGTCGATCCAGCCACCTTCAGCGCCTATGCAGACTAGATTTGGTAGCTGTCGTGATGGTTGCTGTTGTAAAAACTCAGAAAAAGACTGCTGACTATAAGGATGCGCGACAATCGCTCGACTGTTCATTAGGCTTGCAAGTGTGTCTTCAACAAATGGCTTAAAACGTTTTTGTAGCGTAATACTAGGAACAATCGTATCGATACTTTGTTGCAGACCTTCTAATACAAACTCGTCAATCCGCTCAAGCATGGGACTTTGCCAATAGCTTTTTTGGGTACGGTAGCTATTGATAAGAATGATATCGCGTACACCAAGCGCCGTCATATCCATGATTAAACGCCGTAGCACTTTAGGACGCGGTAACGCCAGAATAACAGTCAGATCTAACTTAGCGGGCGGCATAGTATTGAGTTGGACATTACCTAGCCGAATACTGTCAGCGGTAATATCTTCGATAACAGCAGTACCAAGGTTGCCACCGATTTGTCCAATTTTAAGCGTATCACCGACTTTTGCGCCTAGCACTTTAGTCACATGGCTGGCTTGAGACAAGGCATCGATTTTTGCTGCGTCTGCTAAGAAGTTTTCAGCGGGCAATAATATACAGTTCATAAATTATCTTGGTTAGAAGACATCTCGATAGCGTCTTCAATCATCGTAAATTGGCGGGTCAATACTGCTTGCTGCTGTATCGTCATTTGCTCGCCAGCTTGTCCTGCCTGCGCGGCCAATGGCAAATTGCGTAGCCAAGTCTCTAGCTGCGTATAAATGCTCGCAGCGTCTTCACGGTTATAAGCTGTTTTCTTACGAGAGGATTTTTTATTCGCCTTTAACTGATCATCACTGGCCATCTGTGCATCCGAACTACTTGAGTTATTTGACTCGATTGGACGATAGAAGTCATTATATGGCTGATATAAAGCGCCTACTTCAGCCAATTTGTCTATCACGCTTTGGCAAGACTGAGTACAACGTCCCATCAATACAGGCGTTGCCACACTAGCAGGCTCCACTGGATTATGCCCACCAATATCTACCAGTGAGCCGCCCACAAATGCTACATTTGCCAATGTATACCAAGTCATCATCTCACCCATGCTATCTGCTAGATAGACTTGCGTATCTGCATCAATCATATCTCCATCACTGCGCCGAGCCATATTTAACCCAGTTTTCTGAATGAGATCTGCTACTTCGTCAAAACGCTCAGGATGCCTAGGCACGATAACAAGCAACGTATCTGCTAATGTAGCTTGAGACAGTAGTTGCTGCTGCAATGACAACGCTGCGGCCTCTTCACCATCATGAGTACTTGCAGCTACCCACACAGGACGATCTGCTATACCAAACTCTGCTCGCAGATCAGCTTTCTTACTATGAATACTGTTATCTTCTACCGCTTTGTCATCAGTTTTGGACGCATTGATTACCCACTTTAATGAGCCTGCTACGCGAATTTGGGCGCTACTAGCCCCTAGTTGCCTAAAGCGTTTAGCAGAGTCGCTGTCTTGCGCAATAATTAAGGAGAGGTTTTTCATCATACTGGCGCTGACTGCACCAATCTTTTGATAGCTCTGAAAAGAAGAAGCAGATAGTCGACCATTGACCAGAATACTTGGGATACGATGCTGAGATAATTTGGTCAAGATATTTGCCCACAGCTCTGTTTCTACAAACAGTGCAGCGATAGGCTGTACGTGCGTCAAGAAAGTCTCGATAACAGCAGGACTGTCGACTGGCACATAGCTGTGACTCATCTGACCTTGAGCTATCTGTTCTGCAAAACGACTGGCGCCACGAGCAAAACCTGTCTGAGTCGTATTGGTCAACCATATCTGATAGCCATTAGCCAATAACATATCTAATAAAGGCGCAACCGTATTGGTTTCGCCTAATGAGACTGCATGGCACCAAATTACCCCTTTATCGCTATCAGCATTGACCACTGGACGCAGTGGATACTGCTTACCAAAACGCTGCTCGATTTCCTGCTGATAGTTGTCATTTTTATGAGATCGACGCCATACTTGCAGACGATATAGTGGCTTTAGCAGCCCAATAAGAGACTGATAGTATAAAGGTGTCTCATATACCGCTCGACTAGGCGATGATACAGGGTCAATTAAATTTGCAGAGTGGTCAGACGAAGTATTAGATGATGGCATGGAACAGCCCAAATTAGTTATGAATCAAACAATAAAAGGGTAAATATAGAGCGCGCCAATTCTACCTGAATTTAAGCTGTAACAATAAGCTTTTAAAAAGTTACTGAGTAAATAGTTATTAGATAACGATTGTTAGATAATGATTATTATCAATAAAGCGACTGCGATGATTGCGCCAATTAACAGCTGATAACGCTTGGTGCTATGCTGCTCTTGCTTCTGTGTGGTCAGCAGCACTTGTGCTTGCTGCCATTGCTGAACCAGATTGGCCGCTTCTGCATGACCATTATCTGCCGCTTGCTCTAACCAGTATTTACCGCTATCTATATCTTGGGATACCCCTACTCCTTGGTAGTACATTTTACTGAGTAGACGCTGAGCACGGCTGTCATTTTTGCTAGCGGCTTGATTGACCCATTCTACGCCAGATTTTTTTTGATTGTCACTGTCCGCTGTCAAACCTTCACCCAACAATTCATACATGGCCAAACGTAACATAGCAGCTGTATTACCATCTTCAGCAGCCGCTTGTAGTAATAGCAACGCTTTGTTTTTTGCTGCGATATGACCATCTGAAAATATAACTTGGCGACGAGGTTTGTTCTGTTTGGCAATATGCTGCTCGAACTGATCTAATACTTTGCGTGCTTGCTGATACTGAACATCACCAGTTGGTTGTGGCACCGCTATCTCATCTAATTCTACGAGCAGTTGCGTAAACATCTCTGGCGTTGATGTGTTTTTTACAGGTGACGCAGGCTTGACTGTTGGCTTCGTTACTTTAGTCAGCTCAGGCTTTATTGAATTCTCAGACTCAGGAGGCACTACGCTTGTTTGCAACTCAGTTGTTACCGTATCAGGTACACCAGATGGAGCTGCGCGACTCTCACTATCAGTTACAACTACATTAGCTAGGTTATGCTCAGCTCCTATCGATACTTCCTCTGGCTTGTTAAGAGGAGCATTTAATTGGCTAGTACCGACATGCGTATTTGAATCTGCGCTCGGATTACCACTATCAGTGACTTGATGAGTGATTACTTTATGTATTGTTGCTTTGTTTGTTGTTACTTTATCCGCTGTTAATTCAGGCACTGAATGAACATCGTTGCTTAAAGTAGTTGGTAGTCTAAGGCTAACCGCTTGATACAACCCACTCTCTACTTGCCCGCCTTGTACTGCGTCAAACTGCCGATCAATATGACCAAACAGACGCAGCCCTATTGGCTCTAGCGCAAAAAATAAGTACTCTTTAACCCCGCTATCATCATAACCGACCGCCATATGCTGATAAAAATCATCGGTGATCAATGTTAGCTCAGGGTAACGTTTACGCAGCTCAAACTGACCATACCAATGTGGCTTGCTTTGCCACTGCTGTGCCAATACACGACCGGCATAAAACGCCAAAAACACCATAAAATTACGATAGCGTTCATCGACCAGCAGCGTCACCTCATCCCATATACCGCTCTTAATCATATCTCGGCGCACTTGGGACAATAGCGTATCGATACGCTGTAAACTCTCAAGCGACTCGTCTAGTGTACAAGCGCGCAGCTCAGTTTCGTAGGCAATACCGCCTGCAATAGGACGCCCAGCTAAGAAATCTTGCCAGTAGCCTTCTGCAATATAGTCCAGTGGCGTTAAAGGTGATGCAGACATAGACGGGAGTAACCTCTTTGCAGATAGATAAACAAAAAAAGTATAAGGTATAAAAGTGCTACGACTAAGATGATAGAACAATACTAGTAGATTACCTTACCCTAAAAATCCGAGTGCTACAATAAAGGACTGAACAAGCGCACGACATTATCAAACAATCGTTTTGATCCGTGACGCTGTTGCCACTCATCACTATCCAAGATTCGGCAGTTTTCTAAATAGACTTCCTGACAGTCCGCTACTTGGGCAACCATTTCTGGCGTATAAATCGCCAAACTGACTTCCATATTTAGATAAAAGCTGCGCATATCAATATTGACGGTGCCAAATAGACAGTAGTCATCATCGATAACTACTGTTTTTGCATGTAGCAAACCACCTCTAAACAATGCAATCGTTACTCCAGCATCCAACAACTCTTGATAATAAGCCTGAGAAGCATGCTGTACCAGAAATGAATCTACTTTTTCAGGAACAATAATCGTCACATCAACGCCGCGCTTAGCCGCTATCGTTAGCGCACCCGATAAGGACTCATCAGGGACAAAATAAGGCGTGGTAATACGGATGCGCTTATTGGCGCGATGAATCACAGTAACTAACGTATTGTAAATCACATGAGCTGTTAGCTGCGGTGCTGAAGGTATTAGCTGCGCCAAGACTTTGTCCACGACAGGCATCTTTGGTACGACAATCGAAGTGGCACCTATATCTGGCTGCTCATGATCATCAATCGTATCCGCCAATACCTTCACTCGGCTATTTAAATCATTGATGGTCGGATGCATCACATATAACTTACGAGTGTAGTTATTAACCCGTTGATGCAGCTCGGCAAGATTGTCATTACTTTCAGCACCGATATCGGTAACAATCACCTTGGCCATCGCTGTATTAATACTAATCGAGTGCTGGCTAGTCGTTCGTAGTGCCACATCAATCCATTGGCCGACGTTTTTGTTTTGCTTAAAAAACCTTGGATCAACCAGATTGAAGCTACCGATATAGCCAATATGTTCATCGATAACCACCATTTTACGATGATTGCGCAAATCAGAACGTTTAAATAATGTCTTAAACAACCCTACTGGCAATGACTGATGGACATAAACCCCTGCTTTTTCTAATTTACGGTGCACGCTACTATTAATAAAGCTAAAGCTGCCCACACTATCAGCCAATATATGACACTCTACGCCGCGCTGAGCCGCTACAGAAAGCGCCTCTATGACTTCTAGCACCTGTCCTTTTGGATAGACAATATAAAACTCCATAAGGACAATACGCTGGGCGGCATGAATATCTTCAATCAAACGCTGAAAGATAGAAGCAGGATCCGTCAATAACTGCATTTGGTGGTTAGGAAATACACCAAACCCGGTCCAGCGCGTTCCTATTTGGCTAACACCGCGGTAGT
Source organism: uncultured Psychrobacter sp. (assembly GCA_913061175.1). Taxonomy (GTDB): domain Bacteria; phylum Pseudomonadota; class Gammaproteobacteria; order Pseudomonadales; family Moraxellaceae; genus Psychrobacter. Next base: position 675 of record CAJXUF010000115.1, on the reverse strand, counting down.
TGGCTGGTAATAAGTCCTGCCCTTTATCAAAAATCAGATGCTCACGCCGTGCCATATCATTCATCAAGATACTGGCTTGATCAACACGTTCACGATAGCGCCGCCCAATCATCGGCTCACCGAGCAGGATATAAGCAATAAAACCAAATACTGGCAACGTGTAAAGCACCGCCACCCACGCAATAGACACGCCAATATTGCGCTGCACAGAAACTACTCGCAGCGTCATTACTATCATAAGTACAATATGCAGCACCAGACCTAGACCCGCTAAGTCTCCCCAGGTCCAGCTAGTAAAAGTATCTTTAATAGTAAAAGTGTTTATATTGGCCTCCATCAACCGTGTTCAACGAATAAAGCATCCATAGTATAGTAGCTTTTCACCTCTAAACAACAAATAATGATAATAAGTGTATTTTTAGAAATGCTATATAATACATGGCTTTGAGTGCTATTTTTGATAGATTGCAAGTCCAATTTATAATTATTTTCTAAAAACATTAAAATAATATTTGACACCCAACAGTAAATCTATATAATACACACCCACAGCAACGGAGCTTAGTGACAAACTTAAGAGCTCAGTTGATGTTGAATAAATTGCCTAGCAATTGTTCGAAGGGTGATTAGCTCAGTTGGTAGAGCGTCTGCCTTACACGCAGAATGTCGGCGGTT
>CAJXUF010000114.1 GCA_913061175.1 uncultured Psychrobacter sp. | reverse complement strand
GCTCTACCAACTGAGCTAAGTCGGCTTGTTCTCTTAAAGTGGTGGCTATTCTATCAAATTTTTTGAGATGCGCAAGTACTTTTTCATCTTTTTTTAAATTAATTTGATATAAATATTTAAGTTACTGATTAAGCTAGTTTTTTTATAAATAAAAATATGGCGATAAATTGGCTTTTTACTTGCAGCCCTTATTTTTATCATATTACTGGCTATTTAATTAGCGAATACGCAAGCCATTACAGGCCATTTCTACTGCTTTTATTAATGCCAATGCTTTTTTATTGGTTTCATCCCATTCTTTTTCTGGCACAGAATCAGCAACGACCCCTGCTCCGGCTTGAATATGTATCTCACCACGGCGCATCACCGCAGTACGGATAGCAATGGCAGTGTCCATATTACCATTCCAACCTAAATAACCAACTGAACCACCAAATACCGTTCGACGTACTGGTTCTATCTCATCGATAATTTGCATGGCGCGTATTTTAGGTGCACCCGATAGCGTACCAGCTGGGAAAGTGGCACAAAACACATCTAGTGCATCTTTGTCAGCTCGTATCGTACCCTCAACATTAGATGCGATATGCATCACTTGCGAGTAGCGCTCTATAAACATCTTTTCTGTGACTTTAACACTGCCATACTCGCAAACGCGACCAATATCATTGCGACCCAAATCAATGAGCATCAAATGCTCGGCCGTTTCCTTCTCATCATTGAGCAGCTCTTGCTCAAGCGCTAGGTCTTCAGCCTCATCTTGGCCACGTTGCCGCGTCCCTGCCAGCGGCCTTACCGTCACCTTGCCATTTTCGATACGGGATAGGATTTCAGGAGAAGCACCGATAATATCAAAGCGTTTGTGATCGTCGAGTGTATAACCATGCACCAAAAACAGATATGGTGATGGGTTTAGGTAGCGAAGCGCACGATAGACGGCTAGAGAGTCGCCTGTATAGTCCGCTGTCAAGCGCTGCGCTGGCACTACCTGCATGACGTCACCTGCGGCAATGTAGTCCTTTATTTTATCAACGTCGCTACAGTATCTTTCGGCACCTGTTTGCGATATAAATTTAGGCGTAGGCATTACAGGTGCTCGCAGGTTTGATGGCTCTGCTAGCTTTTCCTCGATTTGTTCTAGCTCACGAATAGCTGAACTGTAGCCATCCTCAGACTGGCAATCAGCATAGACGATGATTGACAGCGTATTCTCTAAATTATCAAATACAATAACGCTCATCGAAAGCATCAGCCACATATCTGGCATCGACATTGGATTGGCCGCATCAGATAAGCCGACACTTGGCTCAATAACACGTACCATATCATATCCAAAGTAACCGACTAGACCACCGCTAAAGCTCGGCATCGTCGGCACATCTTCAGCGGTTGGCATATGATATTGCGCCATCAGCTCACGCAGGTAATCAAAGGGATTTTCTACTGACTCTGTATCAATATGATCGTTTCGTTTAGTCGTCATATTGCCATCAGCGTACTGCAAAATCAGATCACTACCCAATCCAATCATGGAGTATCGCGCCCAGCGCTCACCGCCTACCACAGACTCAAACAGATAGGCAGAACCATTTAGATCACGTACTTTGGAGAATACAGATACGGGAGTCTGCGCATCCATCAGACGCTTTTTTACTAGCGGTGCGTGACTAAAGCCCCTATCTCTAAAAGCTTGATATTCTTCAAAAGTCATCATAATAGCGCTCTCTTAGCACCTTACAGGCAATAACAAAACTATAAGCTGCTCTAAAAATATAGCGCCAATATTCGCTAAAATATCGACGCTATAATGAGTCATTTGTTTAAAAAACGGTAAGCATAACAAAGCTCTCTATCAAAAATTACGACAAAGACCTAGTGTAGATTTGAATTATGCACCGCCCATATTAAACAACCATAAGGCCAAACCGATAATTAGAATGGTCACAAATACCCATATAAACCAGCCGCCGCTCGCTTTTTTCTCTACATGACCTGCATGAGCAGGGTTGCTGATTTCTTGATCCATCGCATTATTGCCTTCGGTACCAAGATCGCGCGGCTGCCCTAAATTAGCCGTGCCTGAAAACTGTGCACTAGCTGCTTGTTTGGCTTTTAAAACTTCAGGGTCAGCTTCTTCTTGTAACTCTGTTTTTGTCGTTTTGTCGTGCTCGTCTTGGACTGCTGGCTCTTCATGCATTACTGGCTCCTCATGCATTGCTGGCTGATCTTCTACCACTGGCGCGCTATCAGTAGATGCTGCATGTAATGACTCTGTAGTTGTCACAGTTTCTGTTTCAGTCGCTGTTGGTACAGATGCGTCAGTTACTACCTCTGTGGAAACTGGCGTTTCTTCTACTGGCGTAGGCGATGCTGCATCAGCGTCAGACAGTACTTCATCAATCCCTGTTTCTTTGACAACTGGCTCTGTAGCAACGGCTTCTTCAGTAGCTAGCTCTTCAACAGCCGGTTCTTCAACAACTGGTTCAACGGTTTCGTGCGTAGGGGTTACTGATTCTTCGGTCATATCTGAGCCGGCATCTACAGATAAAGGCTCTACAGGTACAGTATCATCTGTAGCAGGTAACATTTCTTCGATACCAGTTTCTTTAATCACGGGCTCATTAGCTGTTTGCTCTTTGATTGGATCTTCCTCAAGAACGCTTTCCTCAACTATTTGCTCTTCGGTCACAGGCTCACTAGCAGGGGTTTCTGGCACGACAGCTGTGTCAGCATCTTCATGTGTATCTGCTATCGGCTCTTCTGTGACTACTGGCGCTAGCATTTCACTCTCCGTCGTCACAGGCGCAGTAGATGCCTGTACTTGAAAGCTAAAACTTGCAAAGCCAAGTGTGTCGTCTGCTTTTAGATGACTAGATTCATTACCTTCGATACGTTGCTCATTGATAAACGTGCCATTAGAAGAATCTAAGTCCTTCACATACAACTGACCATCTAACACACTGAGCACCGCGTGATTTCGAGAAACCTGCTTGCTACCTAGCACTACGTCGTTATCACTACCACGACCTATAGATAAGCTATCACTAACCGTCAGTGTCAGGTCACCTAATGCTTCCGTCAATGCATTCAGCTGCCAAGTTGTACTTACTGCCTTATTCATACTTTCTGTCTCGTTTGTCATGTTATAACTCCTTATTTTTCTATTAAATATCCAATGATGCTAAAAATAATAACTCTAAAATATTACTGCCAATTTATGATAAGTATTGTCGCTATTTCTTTAATAATATTTGCCTAGTACGGTTTATTAAGTACTTTCCTCAAACACCATACAGTATTTACTTTGGTATAAAGTGAGGTTTTATAACTTTGTCGAGCTTGTTATAGGGGATATTAAGGACAGGCATACCGTAAGCGTATGGGCCGATAGAATAATGCTGATAAAGAATGCTAACGCCTGTATCTGTCAAAGTCACATTATTGCTCAACGTAAATGGCCAGTTTTTCTCATAACTGCTCACGTCTTCGGCAACCGTTTTAACCCACACTTTATAAGCATCATAGGCAAGCGCTTCAAAACGAGATTTTTTACCTGAGATAAGCATGTCGTCAAGCGTGACTTGCTTTTTGGTACTTGTGTCAAATACTAGGTACTCGCTATAAGGCATGCCGTGTGCACCGCCCGTATAGACGTAAGAGCTTATCTCAAACAGTTCAAAATCGTCGACATGACCTAAGTAATTGGGCGCTACCATCAGATTATAACCCCACGACACATCATCAGGCATATCTTGGAATTGCGAACTCACAAAGCTATCAAGAGCAGCTGTAACTTCTTTCTTGCTGCTTTTACCCTTGATAGGTGCTGACTCTGTCATTTGACTATTGACGACTAAGTTATCGATACGGGCATTGGCAATCTCATCTATCCAGTTTTGACTACTTTTGAGATATTTAACTTCAATCTCTGGACAGTTATCACGCTTGTCACATATCTCTTGTATATTACTGGGTAGTTGATACGGTAGGTATTCAGTGCTACTAAGAAAGCTTCCTGCATTTACCGACATACTAACGGCACTCAACAATAGACTGCCAGTCAACATAGCAACTGAACGTCTCTGGCTTATCTTTATCGAAAATAGATCAGCCGATATAAATTTATCATCAGTTTGAGTCGTAGTGTGCATATGTCCTCTTTTACAAATATAAAATGCCATTCAATATTCTACCGTAACAATTGCAATGTATTGTAGGAAGACTGTTCACGTTTTTGAGGTGATGTAAGCGAACGACTATCTGACTCTTGCCATCTAAGTCATAAATATAAGCAATAAAAAAGACACGGCTGGCGTGTCTTAATCAATAAACGATATGAGCGTATAAATAAATTTAATGTTCGCGAGTGCTACTAAAAGTCACTTCTGGATAGCGGTCTTGCATCAGCTGTAGATTGACGCGTGATGGCGCAAGATAGGTTAGATAACCGCCCCCATCTATCGATAATTGGTCATGGGCTTTTTTCTTAAATTTCGCCAATGCTACTTCATCATCGCAATGAATCCAGCGTACCGTAGCTATCGATACTGGCTCAAAGGTACATTGAACCTTGTACTCTTCTTTTAGACGATGCGCGACCACCTCAAACTGTAGGACACCGACCGCACCCAAAACCAAATCATTATTAATCTGCGGCATAAAGACCTGCGTTGCACCCTCTTCGCTTAACTGCTGTAGACCTTTTTGCAGGGCTTTTGATTTAAGCGGATCTTTTAGAACTACACGGCGGAACAATTCAGGAGCAAAATGCGGAATACCCGTAAAGCTTAACTCTTCGCCTTCAGTGAAACTGTCACCGATAGAGATGGTGCCATGGTTATGCAAGCCAATAATATCACCCGGATAAGCTTCTTCTAGCGCCTCGCGGTCGCCTGCTAAAAAGGTTAGAGCATCGGCAATACGTACGTCTTTACCCAGACGCACATGCTTCATTTTCATGCCCTTTTCGTACTTGCCAGAGCACACTCGCAAGAACGCAATACGGTCACGGTGACGCGGATCCATATTGGCCTGAATCTTAAAGACGAAGCCTGTAAAATCTGTCTCGGTGGCTGATACTTCACGTTCAGTCGTTGGATGAGCTTTTGGCGGCGGTGCATATTTGACCAAGGTATCAAGTACCATGTTTACCCCAAAGTTACCCAATGCTGTACCAAACAATACTGGCGTCATCTCGCCAGCCAAAAATGCTTCAACACTGAACTCTTCTAGCGCCATCTGTACCAGCTCAAGCGACTCTTCAAAAGCGTCAAACATCAGTTGTCCTAGACGCTCACGGATATCTGGATAATCGTAGCCCTCCCGGGTCTCAGAGACCGTCATCTTGCCGCCATTACCTTTTTCATAAAAGTAAGTTTTATTTTCAGTCAGATGATAGACGCCAATGAAGTCTTGACCCATACCGATAGGCCAAGTTACTGGAATACATTTGATTTTTAGAACTGCTTCGATTTCGCTAAGCAACTCAAGCGGCTCACGAATCTGACGATCTAGCTTGTTGACGAATGAGATGATAGGTGTATCGCGCATACGACACACTTCCATCAGCTTGATGGTTCGTTCTTCGACACCTTTTGCGCCATCTACCATCATCAACGCACTATCCACTGCAGTCAAAGTACGGTAGGTATCTTCACTAAAATCGGCGTGACCTGGGGTATCCAGTAGGTTGACCATATGGTCTTTATACGGAAACTGCATGACAGACGTCGTGATCGAGATACCACGCTCTTGTTCCATGCTCATCCAATCTGAAGTTGCATGACGATCTGTTTTACGGCCTTTTACTTCGCCCACTACCTGAATCGCTTGACCCCATAACAGGAGTTTTTCGGTCATGGTGGTCTTACCAGCATCGGGATGCGAGATAATGGCAAAGGTGCGGCGCTTAGCAACTTCTTTGTTTAATTTCTTTGGATCTACGCTCATAATTTTCAGCTTCAACAGTTATGTGATTTAGAAGTGACTCTAAATAAATAAAATAAATAATGGGCGTATTGTAGCGGATTTAGCATCAGGGTGCAGAATTAGCGTATAAAAAAACACGCCCCGTTATTTAAACGAAGCGTGTTTTTAGGCTTTTAAATTGCGATCATCCTGCTTGAGTAGCACGACCAATAGCAATCAATTCATCTCAATAGTAGCGTTCTATTTGCTCAGCTAAGAAGTCGCCAGCTACCTCATTGACGATTGTACAATCGACTACGTCAAAACGACTGTCCGTGTTCGGATCAGTGCTACCTTTGGCGACATAGTTTGCTTCGTAGACGTCTTTTCCGTACTCAACACCGCTATATTCATAAGCAGGCTGATCATCATACTCAAAAAACATAACTTGCGCGGCTTGTTGCTGATTGCCTACGCCCACTCCGAACTGAGAAGTTCTATGATCTCTATCTGCACTAAAGCGGGTTTTGGCCACTTCAATCCATCTCTCTATTGAGGCGTATCCAGTCTTGTTTTTCTCATTAAATGCCAAAAATGAGCGCTCACTGGTTACTACAGGGATGTAACAAACTGACCCTTCAGGAAAAGCAACATTGGTCGGAATTTCAGAATAGTTATTTAAGTCAGTAATAATACCGTATCTATTGTTCACGTTTGTACTAGCAACATAGCTGTTCGCACGCAGCCCTGATAAGTTAAGTGTCTTATAAGTGGTTTGGTAGTCTAGCTGGTTATTGGTGTTTTTTTCATAGATGGGGCGTTTGACCGTCCGATTATTAACCTCGATGTCTTTGTTTTCAAGTCGACCCTCGAAATCATCTGCCAGCACGGTTCTGTCTAAATCATTCAGGCTTTGATTACTATAACTGTTGATGAGATTGGTTGTTTTGATCTCGCGCGCACCAGTACGATACGTTTCATCAATACGCGCAATTGCCGTAGCATTGGCTTTGCTATCGTAACTATTAGCAAAGCTTGTCAATGTAATCTCGCTACTAGCCGTCCCATAAGCGCCGTCTTCTTCTTCGCACCCCATCAAAGCAAGCGTCGTCAAAAAGCAAACACTAGGTATCGCAATCCATCTATTCATCAAATAATGTCCTTATGATTCAGATTTCTATTATCCGTACTGATAACGTATATATGGCTCATTACCGCTATTGTACCTCTTTGACGGCTGTACGATAAGATTGTAAATCTAAAAACGAATAAAACTGTGCCCGAAATCTCATTTACAAACTAGCAGTATATATTTACTCTCTATGCACTGAGCTGCGTGAGCGATTTGTTATGCTAAGTTTCATATTAAGATTTACCAGTCAAATATAAACATAAAAACTCACAACAAAGGATGTGTCATGAAATCTCTATACTCTACCAAATCTACTGTTACTGGCGGCCGCATGGGTACAGCAACCCTAAGCGATAGTGATCTTGAAATCAATATGGTACCACCAGGCGGTAATGAAAAAGGTAATAATCCTGAGCAATTACTCGCGATGGGTTATGGCGCTTGTTTTGATGGCGCTTTAGGCGTAGTCAAAAAAATGGAAAGCGCAACGTTTGGCTCAACTGTTGAGACCTCTGTAGACCTATTACAAGGTGACAATCACGAATATAAGCTTGCCGTAAAAATTCATGTCATCGCTGATAACACAGACCTATCTGCTGACGAGATTCAAAAATTGGTCGAAAAAGCGCATGAAGTATGCCCATATTCGAAAGCGACCAGCGGTAACATCGATGTCGAAGTCTCTTCAGAAGTAAAATAACGCATTTAGAGAATCGTTATTAACGTCTATTAAATTATAAATAGTCGATAGTCATCAGACAGAAAAAGAACTCAGTTTATCTGGGTTCTTTTTTTGTCTTTAGCAATTTATTTATCTCGAAAATAGAATATCGAAACTACAATCTAGATTCTAATAAAAAAGAACACGATAGAACATCTCGTAACGGTTAAGCAGTTCGGCACGCGCTGATTTTATCGTTATAATAAGCGTATATATTTTTATCTAATAGCTGATAAGTGACTTTTATGACTGATGACATAGCTGACAATACCACCGATAACGACCACAACTCTCACCAAGCGCTTGACCCAAAAGCATTACCGAACTTCGATAGCATGCCTAACGTGGCGCTGATGGATACCAGTCATGTAGACAAAGATCAGCCGCCTTTTATTTTGGTTGATGGCTCCTATTATCTGTTCCGCACTTATCACGCTCTACCAAAAACTATGCAAAACTCGCAGGGCTTAATCACCAATGCGATACGCGGTACACTCAACGCGCTACTCAAGCTGATGCGTCGCTATCATCCTACCCATATGGCTGTCTGCTTCGACACCAAATCACCGACTTTTCGCCATCATATGTCCGCTGATTACAAGGCAGCTCGTCCACCCATCGATGTCGAGCTGGTAGAGCAAATTCCTTATATTCATCGCTTGGTTACTGCCTTAGGTATTCCACTGTTGCGTATCGAAGGTGCAGAAGCGGACGATATCATCGGTACACTTGCCCATCGTGCTGTCGAGCAAGGTCATCATGTGGTCATTTCAACGGGTGATAAAGACATGATGCAGCTGGTCAACGACTGCGTAATATTGGAAGACAGCTTTACAGGTAAAGTCACGGATACGCCAGCGGTAATCGATAAATTTGGCATTAATCCAAATCAAATGATCGATTTCTTAACGCTAATGGGTGATGCCTCTGACGGCATCAAAGGCGTACCGGGTATCGGTAAAAAGACCGCTAAAGACCTACTCGTTGAGTACGGTGATATCGAAAATATGCTCAAACATATTGGCTTTATCAAAGGTCGCGGGGCGAAAGGTCTGATTGAACACGCCGAAGATATTCCTTTTAATAGGAAGCTAGCTACCATCGTTACCAACTTAGCCATCGGTCAAGATTGGAATGACCTAAAAATCAATACCGACCCTTGTGCGCATATAGATGAATTGCGTGAATTATATAATGAGCTTGAGTTTAGAAATGAGCTGGCATCGCTTGATCATCCAAACCATCCAGCTAATAGCTCTAAAAGTGTTGCTGATAGCCAAGCCGATACGGAGTCACAGGCACAGGTGGCAAAATCGCTCCAATCAACCAAGAGCGACAATATCAAAGACAGTACTAACCATGATAAAGCCTGGCACACTGTACTCGACGAGCCAGCGTTTGATAGCTTGGTCGAGTTGTTAGAAGCTGCTCCGCACTTTGTCATTGATACCGAAACTACGAGCGTTCATTGGCGTGACGCACAAATCGTTGGTTTATCTTTCGCGTTGCAAGCACACGAAGCGTATTACATTCCACTTACGCATAGCCTAGAAGGTGATGAGCTAACTGCCAAGCAACTTGATCGCGATACAGTTTTAGCTCGCTTAAAACCTGTACTAGAAAATCCAAATATCGGCAAAATCGGTCAGCATCTAAAGTACGATGCGCATATCCTCGCTCACTATGATATCGATCTAGTCGGCGCCATACATGAGCAGCCAAATAACTGGGCAATGGACACCATGCTTGCCAGCTATGTCATCAACGCGGCAGCCACTCGCCACGGCATGGATGATTTGGCACGCCATTATCTGCAAACGCAAACCATCAGCTTTGAAGACGTAGCAGGTAAAGGCGCTAAACAAGTTACCTTTGACCAAGTGGCTATCGATATCGCGAGCGACTATGCGTGTGAAGATGCCGACATCACCTATCAATTATTTGACGTGTTCAGCGTTGAGCTGGCTAACGATGCCAATAATGCCAAATTGTTACACGAGCTAGAGATTCCAACGGCAGAGATACTTTGCCAAATGGAAGCGCATGGTATTTTGATCTGTCTCTTATACACATCTCCGAGCCCACGAGACGGACTCCT
>CAJXUF010000113.1 GCA_913061175.1 uncultured Psychrobacter sp. | reverse complement strand
GTATAACCTCTTCTGAAGGTAAAAATAAGTATCCATGAGCTACGGCTTTTAACATCGTGAAGTCATTAAAAGCATCACCCATTGCCATACTATGTTTCAATGATAATGGATATTTTTCTATAATTTCATGTTTACCTTTCTGACGACTATATAACACTTTTTTAATAAAACCTTTATCATTACACTGTAAACGATGACAATATATTGTTTCGATTGGAACTTCTAATTGGTGTAAAAAAACTTCGAGTAATTCATAAAAACAGTCTGATACGATCTGAATATCAAAACCCTTTATTCTTAACGTTCGTAGAAACTCTGCTGCTCCCTCAATTGGATTGAGTTGCCCGATAATACTTTGTATTCTAGGTAGAGTAATCTGATGCTTTTCTAGAACAGCTATACGATACAGCATAAGCTTTTCATAATCCTCTACTTCCCTCGTTGTTATACTTAACTCAGATATACCTAGCTGACTTACTAAGAACTTCCATATTTCTGGAACTAAGACACTGAGCTATGCTGAAGAAACCGTACAAGTAAACTTGGTAAACTAAGCGTATTAATCGGAGTTTATCATGACCAAGAAAGTAAGAAACTGCAGTGACGAATTTAAAGTAAATATTGAGTATGGCTACTATGTAGCGCACTGACCATAGACAGAACATGTATGATAGGTACACCATGAAGTACACTGTGGTTATCTCAGCAGGTTAAAACCTTGATACCATTAGCTTACAGCCTAGTGTTCAAGTCCTCACTAGGGCACCGAACCAGTGAAAGCATCTGATTGGTTCGCTGTAGATACATCTTAATATGATAATACCTTTAAAGTATTTAGTTTAGCTGGTTCATATCCTTGTCTATCAGAGTAGAGTGGTCAATTTTAAATATTGGATACACATCAATAATAGTAAGTCTTTTAGCGTATAAATCCTGATAATTCAGATATTCTATAATGATCTGATTTTCATATATCATGACCCTCATCGCTCCTTCTTCATATATCTTAAATATTAATGCTTCATCTTGATATATATAAGCAGATATTGAGTTCTGAATATCACTGATAGAAAAAACCATTTTTTTATTTTGTGTATCAATGAATGTGGATTCTAGCAAACCATCATTATCTATATGACTCTCGCATCCAAACATCTCCATAAAATCTACATCTTTAGGATAAAAGAACGACATTTTCTTTCCTATGATCAAAGTCTGTGGTCAATTAACTTAGTACAATTTAGGATGATAGACAAAAGAATGCTAATTACATAGCCAATGCTTCGCTACCTTTATAGCGCATTGAACATACTCTGATAACAGACGTTATGACAAATAATTCTAATATCAACAGTCGATCGAGCAAAAACCCACCGCAACTACCTATTTAACTAGGTAGCTTTGGTGGTTTTTTAGGTTTTGGTAGAGGTGTTTTTGCGTCACCAGTCTGCTTGTCATCAGAGTCAGTGTGGTGTGGCTCATCACTAACAACATCGCTATCAATCGCACTTATCGTTTTGGTGGCCTTGTCGTATTGGATATCATCGGTATAAGGAACGCTGTTTAGTTCGTCATCGACTAAACCATCGTCCAAATCCATTACCTTTTCAGGAGAGCTATACGGCTGCGTATGCTCATCTGTCGGCTGCTTTTCATAGTTGATGTCGGTGTTAGTCTGGGAATGTTGAGCATCAGCATGTTTAGATTCAGGCAGTATCCTGACATCAGACAAACGCCTTACCACATAATTACTTGGTATAGATTTGCCATTTTTTTGTGCGGAGGTATCATCAAATATCATGTGACCCTGACTATCGATACGCGCATATTTCATTGGCTTATCACGTGGCCAGAAAAAGTCAGACGGATGACTAATAATATGGCCAAACACCAGTTTTGTGAGGCGATTCCATTCAAAAAAGCGAACTTCTTTAGAACGCAGGGCGACAAACAGTGCCAGTGAAAAGCTAACAATTAAGTTGACCAAACCAATAAGGGCCACACCAAGTATAGAAATTAGGATGAGGCTCCAGCTGATGTCATCAGCAGATATATTGAATAGGCCATGTGCCAAGTTTGCTGAAGCAAAGGCAATGTGACGGATATCAATTGGTAAGCCGAAGATATAGCCGATAGTCGCGGTACTACCTAAGAACACCCCGAATAAGAAGTTACCCATGATAGCGCCCAAGTTGGCTTCTATAAAGCCTCCTAAACGCTGAAGCCATGAGCTAGGTAATATGTATTTCAACAATCTGTGACGTTGTATACGCGCGCCTACGTTGTTATAAACTGCCAAGTTGTCGTAATAACCGGCAATCAAACCAGATAAGAACAGGTAAACCCCAGCAATGGCAGCATGAGGCAGTGCTAATGAGTGAAAGGGGTCGAGATCATGTAGCAGGTGTCCTGCTTTTTCGGTATCGATCATTGGCGCGCCAGTATATTGCAACCAAGCAAAAGAGATAATCAACGCGACGGGTACGGCTAGCATGACGTTACCCATGATAGCGATAAACTGGGTACGCAAGATATCGACGACCAATTCTGATAGCTTAGTCAACTGATGTGATTTTTTACCAGAGCCTTCAGAAATGGTAGAGGCGATTGCAGCTGCGGTCATGGCTGGCTGCTTGGTCGCGACTGTACCGCGGATAACATGAATAAATACGAAGCCCAAACCATAAATCATACTGTTGATGAACGCGCGACCCATGGGTGCGAGCGCTAAGTGATACGCAAGTATTTTTATGGTTGCCATAAATGCAATGATAAAGCCACCAATAGAGGCTTTTTTGAGCATCTTTTGATAGCCAGCTTTGTCGGTACTAATATAATGCTCACCGACGCGGCTGGCATTTTCTGTGACTTTTCGAGAGAGCAGTTTAGTATTGTTATCAATCAAATAACCAATACTATAGCGCTGATTGGCCGTAGTGATGAGCGCCTGTATCAGTTCGATAACAGCACGATCTCGCTTTTGATTATCGTCTGTGACCAGCTCAGTCAAAATCCGCATACGCTGCAAACTTTGATCTAAACGCAGCATCATATTAGTCAAACGAATAGAGATACCTGTCTTATAAATCCGCTTGCGCACGGTAGCGACGATATCTTCACACTGTTCAAGCATGACCAATAATGGCGCAGGGTCGACTGCTTGCTCGGGCGTAATATCTGTCAAGGTGTCAAGCTCATGTGCTTGACGATATTGATTGACGAAGAGTACGGCTTCTTGATTTTGTGCAACGAAAGATGCGGAATAGTTCAGTATTTGTGGATAGGACTCCATCAAATCAGGATGCAAGCCGATACCGCTGATGCGATAAGACAAAATGATAATGGCGTTTAGAATACTGTTTTTTGCAGTAGCGACTAGGTTTAAGTGTTTCTCTTCTACGCGAACTAGCTCAACCAGTTTGTCCCATTTTTCCTTTTCAATATTGGCCAGCCAACGTTCATCAGTGCGTTTGTTAAATAAGTAGCCCACCAGTTCAACGACAGAGTCATCTTGTGGTAATAATGGTAAAAACCGATGACCAATTAACCGGCGTAAACTGTTAAAAAACCCTTGATCGGACATGATGCCAGTATCGGTATACAGCGCAATTTGTCGATATTGGATAATCAGTTTTAGCACAAAACTAGATAGCCCATCTCCATATTCTGGATGCTGATGTATGATATCAATAAGGGATTGAATTTTTTCGTTGGCCAATGCAGGTTCTTTATCACTGACTCGTAGCTCATCAATCAAGCGTTTGAGTACCGCAGGATCTGGCACGTCGCTCAAGGCAGTAATCTGTTGTAAAATGCGTTTTAATTCTGACACGTCGCACCCTTTATCATGGTTGTTTCAATCGTTTTTATTATTTAAGTCGGTATAAGTGGTTGAGTGATGTTTGCCAATCGTTCAATTGTAGTCGAGCGACATCTTGTCTTGCGTTATTTTAATCGGAACTGCCTATTGATATTGAATTATTTTGTTAGCAGTTATTTTGACAAAAAAAAGGACAGTAACACGACTGTCCTTTTAATCAAGGTATTTTAGGTTAGTTTTAAAGCTAGCTTAGCTTGCAGGAACGTCGAAATAAGCAAGATCAAAGTTCATCATTGGGTCACTACCAGCTTTGACCATTTGTGCATGAGCATCGATACGTGGTAAGACACGACCAACGAAGTAATCTGCAAGCTTGGCTTTATTGGTATAAAACTCACCTTCTTTGCCATTAGCAGCTTCCACCATCAACGCAAACATGTATGAGTAAGCAAGGTAGCCAAACGCATGCATGTAGTCAACCGCACAGCCATTGATTTCGTTTTTGCGTTCGCCGATATTGTTAAGCACAGTGGTGGTTAGCTCTTCGATAGTATCCGCTGCATTCAACGTAGCTTGTTTGATAGCGTGGTCTGCTTGCATGTTGCTAACAAAGTCACGAATCTCACCCAAGAAGTGAGTGACGTACTTGCCGTTGTTACGAGCAACTTTACGACCTAGTAAGTCAAGCGCTTGAATACCGTTGGTACCTTCATAAATCTGTGCAATACGGGTATCACGAACGATCTGCTCCATACCCCATTCGCGAATATAGCCATGACCACCAAAGACTTGCTGACAATCAACAGTTGCTTCTAGTGCCTTATCAGTCAAGAATGCTTTAGCAACTGGTGTCAGTAGGGCAACACGAGCTGCAGCCGCTTTGGCTGACTCAGGATCGGTACTAAACTTCTCTTCATCAAGGTTTTTGGCAACGTACATCGCAAAACAGCGCGACGCTTCAGTGTTTACTTTGGCGTTCAATAGCATACGACGGACGTCAGCATGATGAATAATAGCATCAGCAGGTTTTTCTGGGCTTTGTAGCTGGGTATCGCTACGGCCTTGACCGCGGTCATTGGCATATAATGCTGCATTTTGATAGGCAAGCTCAGAACCACCAAGGCCTTGCAAGCCCATAGTGACACGCTCGTAGTTCATCATGATAAACATTGATGATAGACCAGTGTTTTCCGCGCCAACCATCCAGCCTTTGGCGTTATCAAAGTTCATGACACAAGTCGCAGAGGCTTTGATACCCATTTTGTGTTCGATAGAGCCTACCGCTAATGTGTTGCGCTCGCCTAAGCTACCATCTGCATTGACCAAGAATTTTGGTACGACAAATAGTGAGATGCCTTTTGAGCCTTCTGGTGCATTTGGTGTTTTTGCCAATACCAAATGAATGATGTTGTCAGTAAGGTCATGCTCACCACCAGTGATAAAGATTTTGGTGCCAGAGATATCATAGCTACCATCATCATTAGGCACGGCTTTGGTTTTGATAATACCTAAATCAGTACCAGCATGCGGCTCTGTCAAGCACATGGTGCCCGCCCATTCGCCGTTGTACATTTTTTCTAGATAAGTTTGCTTTTGCTCTTCAGAGCCAGCTGCATTTAAACAAAGCGTCGCACCAACTGTTAGGTTTGGATACAGAGCAAATGATTGGTTGGCAGTGAAAACCATCTCTTCGGTGAGCATGGTAACCATTTTAGGGAAGCCCTGACCACCGTATTCAGCATTACCGCTTAAGCCAACCCAGCCTGATTCAGCGTATTGCTTATAGGCTTCTTTAAAGCCTGTCGGAGTCGTGACGACGCCATCACCTTCGAAAGTTGCGCCTTCTTCATCACCGCTACGGTTAATAGGTAGTAGAATGTTTTTTGACAGTTTTCCCATTTCTTCTAAAATCATATCGACAGTTTCCATGTCAACATGAGCCAAGTTTTCGTTGTTTTGCCAAAACTCTGGCGCCTTAAATACGTCATTTAAGATAAAGCGCATGTCATTAAGAGGGGCATTATAAACAGCCATAAACATTCCTTTGGTTCAAATAATTAAAATTGAAGTTGTTAAGATTATCAACTGTTTTCTTGGTATAACCTTAGCGATTAATAATCAAAGTTTAACAAATAAGCTTGTGAGCGAGTGTATTTCTTCGTGAATTGTGCGTACACCAAAAGTTAGCAGCGGCTATTGAAGTGTTTATAGACACCTTGCTGATAACTATAATATGAGAAGGTAGACAGGTCGGTGCTTATAGACAGTTGCTATAGTCAAAACTATGTTGATAGTTGTCATAAGCATCCGCAAAACAAAGCGGCAACACACCGAAGTATATTGCCGCTCAGATTATATAATTACGAAGTTCAGCGCTTTAATTAAAAGGCAAATTGATCAACGTCCATGCTCATGTATGGCTCTACACCAGTGCTGATACGCTGTACGTGCGTAGTCGTACGTGGCAATAGCTTAGCAAAGTAGAACTGAGCTGTTTTAACTTTAGCGTCATAGAACGCTTTTTCGCCAGTACCGTTTGCGATAGCAGTTTGAGCAACCAGTGCCATACGTGCCCATAAGTAGGCTAGGGTCACATAACCACTGAAATACATATAGTCTACTGCAGCGCCGCCGACAGCATCTGGCGTTTCAGTTGCTTGCATACCGATACGTGCAGTCAAATCGCCCCATTCTTTAAGATGCTTGGCAAGTGGGCGAATGAACTGACCCATCTCGTCATTTTCTTTGTTTTCTTCACAGAATTCTTGAATAACGTTTACAAAGTTGGCAAGTAGCTTACCTTGTGAACCTAGGACTTTACGACCTAACAAGTCAAGCGCTTGAATCTCTGTGGTACCTTCGTATAAGCAAGAAATGCGCGTATCACGTACGTTCTGCTCCATACCCCATTCGCTAACGAAACCATGACCACCATAAACCTGAATACCATGGTTAGCAGCTTCTAGACCTGTTTCAGTCAAGAACGCTTTAGCAATTGGTGTCAGTAGTGACAACATTTGATCAGCAAACTTCAACTCTTCGCCTTCGCCTTTTGCAACGGTATCTGCAAAATGTGAGAGATAATACACTAGCGCACGACCACCTTCAGCAAAGGCTTTTTCAGTCAATAGCATGTTACGAACCGCTGGATGTACGATGATAGGATCAGCTGCTTTTTCTGGTGCTTTCGTACCTGATAGTGAACGCATCGCTAAGCGGTCTTTTGCATAAGTCAATGAACCTTGGAATGCATACTCTGCTGCAGTCAAACCTTGCACGGCAGTACCGATACGTGCCACGTTCATAAAGGTGAACATGCACTGTAGGCCGCGGTTTTCAGGTCCAATCAAGTAACCCGTTGCGCCATCGAAGTTCATGACACAAGTTGCAGAGGCTTTGATACCCATTTTGTGTTCGATAGAGCCACAAACGACATTGTTGCTTTCGCCAACGCTACCATCTGCGTTGACCGTCATCTTAGGAACGATAAACAATGAGATACCTTTGGTACCAGCAGGTGCGCCTGGTAGACGAGCCAATACAATGTGGATGATGTTACCGGTTAGGTCATGCTCACCTGCAGAGATGAAAATCTTTTGACCAGTGATGCTATAGCTACCATCTTCTTTAGGCTCGGCTTTGGTACGGATAATACCCAAGTCAGAACCCGCATGCGCTTCAGTAAGACACATGGTGCCTGACCATTCGCCAGTGACCATTTTTTCTAAATAAGTTTGTTTTTGCTCGTCAGTACCATGATGCTCGATGGTTTGAATAGCACCATGTGATAGGCCAGGGTACATAGAGAATGACCAGTTAGCCGTACCAACCATTTCATTGATGACAGTAGATAATGAAAACGGCATGTTTTGACCGCCAAAATCTTCTTCAGCAGATAAAGCAGGGAAGCCAAGCTCACAATACGCGTCATAAGCTTCTTTAAAGCCTTTTGGCGTGGTGACCTTACCATTATCAAACTTACAGCCTTCAGCATCACCGCTTTGGTTCAATGGTGACAGTTCGTTTTCAGCAAAGCTTGCAGCCATTTCAAATAGGCTGTCCATTAGCTCGCGGTCAGCTTCTTGGAATGCAGGCAAAGTTTTGTAGTGGCTTTCACTATCGAGTAGTTCATGCATAACGAATTGGATATCACGTAAGGGCGCTTTGTATTGCATAACTTCCTGTCCTTTTTGGAATGTAACCGATCATAGCCAATAATGAGCATATGGTCGCACTATCCTCTAGTGCGTTATTCTTACCTAGCCAATCTGAAAATCTAAATAAATGATAAACAGTAAAGCAGGTTAACCATGCTATCGATTACATAAAATAGTGTTAAAAAGAGTGGTGATTGTCAGAGTCAATGAGAGAATAAATGTGCTCTAACAAATTCACTATAAAAGATAGGCTTTCATAGGTGATTATACAAGTTTGGTGACAGGACTGATAAGTCATGAACCTATCTTGCATCGGTTATGCAATCGACGTTAGGCGCTAAGAAACAGCAGCATTAAGCATATGAAAACCCTAATGTTACTAAGACAAATAGTCCTTTATATGATTAGTATTAACATGAAAAAACGACAGCCAAAAAAATAGCGTTCGCCATAAAGACAAACGCATCGGTATAAATTACAACACTATTTGGTAGAACCGAGCATGTAAGTTATTTCACAGATATAAACGTGATAAACATTAAACATGCTCGTATGCTAGGAGTCTGAACATAGTAGCTTATGGTTAATAAGTTATAACGAATAGCTTAGTGTTTACTCAGAAGTGTTTTGCTTAATCAGCATAGCAGTGGCGACATCAGCAGCCACAGGTTTGCTAAACCAATAGCCCTGACCAATTTTGCAACCCATATCTAACAACACATCACGCTGCTGCTCAGTTTCGATACCTTCAGCAACGACCTGCATGTCTAAAGCGACTGCTAAGTCTAAAATGGCTTTGACAATCGCGTGCTGGGTACGATCGGTTTCAATATTGGAGATAAAGCTCTTATCGATCTTGATAAAATCAAATGGATATTCTTGCAAGTAGCTTAATGACGCATAACCAGTACCGAAATCATCGAGCGCTAGACATACGCCAAGCTCTCTAAGCGAGTTAAGCTGTTTTTTTACATTATCATGACGTTGAATCAAAGACGACTCGGTCACTTCAATATGTAACTGATGGGCAGCAACGCCATTCTCTGTCAGTAGTGTGCTCACCATATCAAAGAAGTCAGGGTGGCTAAATTCCGCGGCATCAGCGTTGATACAGACGTGTTGATGAAACCCTTGCTGTTGCCAAACGGCTAGTTGTTTGACGATTTTAATGGCCAGTTGCGAAAACAAATCAAAGGAGAGCTTGTGCGCGATAATGGCATTGATAAAATGAACGGGCTTGAGCAGTCCACGAGTAGGGTGTTGCCAACGTACCAACGCTTCAAACCCTGTGATAGCCCCAGTCTCTAATGAGAACTTTGGCTGATAATAAGGAATGAATTGACCTTCAGTGGTAGCAGTTCTAAGCTCAGACTCTAACTCTAAGCTACCAGCAGTGGCGCTTTCAATGGCTTCATCGTACCAGCGAATATCATCGCCACCTTGCTGCTTGACATAGTCCAGCGCTTTTTCTGCTTTGGTCAATAAACCCGTTACTTCGTTATCGTCTTTTGGAAAACAGCTCACACCCACAGAAATATGGTAATAGATATTTGCATCTGTCGCATGGCTCTTATCAGTAGAGAAGGGGCGTTCACACATTTGCATGAGTGTGTCTAGTTGATGACGTACCATATTGGCATCTTTAACTTCAAATAATAGCGCAAAATCATCACCCCCAAAGTGAGAAAAAGAGCGTAAATTATGCAGCTTGAGCTTTTCGACTTCTTCTACAAAGTTTTTTATTAAGTCATTGGCACCATCAGGCCCTAGTAGGCTGGCAAGATTGCGATAGCGATCAATATTTAAGCGTACAAGGACAACCTCTTGGTAACTATCCAATAGCATGTCACTTGTCTGACTTAAAAACACCTTGCGGTTAGGAAGTCCCGTGAGCTGATCATAGTTGAGTAAATGCGCGACTTGTTTTTGGTCTTTGATAACGGCTGTCTCTTATACACATCTCCGAGCCCACGAGACGGACTCCTATCTCG
>CAJXUF010000112.1 GCA_913061175.1 uncultured Psychrobacter sp. | reverse complement strand
GATGTGTATAAGAGACAGGTCCAAGATAACGCTATCAAAGCCCATTTTTCCCGGCATAATAAAAGACGGTTTTAGCCCAGCTAAGGTCTCGACATTGGTATTAGGACGGATGGTTTCGTCTTTATCTAACAGCATCATGCCATTGATATCGGTGACAGGGACGACGGACTTATCGTAATAGCCCTTCTCCCAAGCATTTGCAGCGCGACGATGCGACTCGGTGGCAAAGGCATCAACATCGCTACGACTAAAGCCTTTGAGCGTCGCGATGGTATCCGCGCCCACGCCTTGCGGTACGAAATGCGTCGCTTCATTGACACGTGGATCCATGTACCAAGCACCGCCATCAGAGCCCATCGGCACACGGCTCATAGACTCCACACCGCCTGCCACTACCATGTCTTCCATACCTGACATGACTTTGGCAGCCGCTAAACTAATAGATTCCAGACCAGAGGCACAAAAACGAGACAATGTTAACCCAGCCACACTTTGTTCCCAGCCAGCATCGATAGCAGCGATACGGGCGATATCAGAGCCTTGCTCACCCACTGGTGTCACGCAGCCAAGCACCACATCGTCAACCAGACTGGTGTCTAAGTTGTGGCGCTGTTGCATCTCTTTTAATAAGGTGCGTGTCAGCCAAATCGGTGATGCCTGATACAACGAACCGTCCTTTTTTCCTTTGCCACGTGGCGTGCGGATCGCATCATAAATATATGCAGTCTCAGTCATAAAAAATCCTTTTTTTATTTTTTAAATAAACAATAATTATCGTAGTCTTATAATATAAGCGTCTACATAAATCGTGAAGCCAGCTCTTTCATAATCTCATTGGTACCGCCATAGATTTTTTGCACGCGCGCATCAGCATATAAACGAGCGATAGGATACTCTGTCATATAGCCATAGCCACCAAACAGCTGCACGCATTCGTCGATGACTTCACACTGTTTTTCGGTGACCCAATATTTGATTAATGAGGCATGCGGTACAGAGAGCTTGCCATCTAACATCGCATCGACTGCTGCATCACACATGGTGCTAGCAGCCAGATAATCAGCATAGCATTCAGCCATCTTAAAACGCGTATTTTGAAACTTCCAAATAGGTTTGCCAAAGGCTTCGCGCCCTTTTACGTAATCTAGCGTTAGATTGATAGCAAGCTTCATCGAACCGACCCCTGATAGCGCAATGATTAAACGTTCACGTGGCAACTCCTGCATCATTTGGATAAAGCCCATACCTTCTACCGTACCCAACAGGTTGGTTTGCGGCACACGGACATTACTAAAAAACAGCTCTGAGGTATCCTGCGACGTCAGACCAATCTTGTCGAGATTACGTCCACGCTCAAACCCTTCTACTTTATCCGTTTCTATGATGATGAGTGAGACGCCTTGCGCACCTTTTTCACGGTCTGTTTTGCATGCTAATAGGATAAGATTGGCGTGTTGACCATTGGTGATAAAAGTCTTAGAGCCATTGATAATGTAGTCATCACCATCTTTTACGGCATAGGTTTTGATGTTTTGTAGGTCGGAGCCAGTACCAGGCTCGGTCATGGCGATAGCGCCGATATATTCGCCCGTTGCCATTTTTGGTAGCCACGCTTGTTTTTGTTCTTCAGTACCGTGGTCTAAAATATAAGGCGCGACAATGCCCGAATGCACCATACCGCCAAATCCTGATTGATTGGCCTCAGTCTGTGCGTAGATAAGCGCCGCTTCGTGACCGAAATCACCGCCGCCGCCGCCATACTCGCTTGGTATCGCCGCACACAAAAACCCCATCTCGCCCGCCTCTTCCCACGCATCGCGATCAATCATGCCATTTTTGCGCCATTGCTCATCTTTAGGATCCCAAGATTGAAACATTTTTAAGGCGCTGTCGTACACCATCTGATGCTCTTCGGTCATCCAGTTTGGGGTGAATTTTTCGATACTCATGACGTCTATCCTTGACAAGGTGGAGTGAATAACAACTATATAGTCAAGTCTATATAAATCCGCTACATCGTCATCTTCGCTAAGCATACTAATGTATAACTTGCACTCGGTTTCCTTGTCTCGAAATTATATTGAACTGACTATAACTAAGTCGTTTTAAAAATTTATGGTAATTTATATTACCGTTATAGATATACTATAAATTCTTCGTATTTAGTAATATACGATTCTTATACTAGGCTACGAAAAACCACTTCGCAATCAATTAAATAAAATGGTAATTTACATTACTTGTTAATTTAATCATGTTAAATTATCGAGTAAATTATTTAACTGGTAGGACGTATCAAATAGCCAATACTTTAAGAAGCGATAAATATGGAAACCTTTAATCAGTCAGATAGCCTCACGCAAACTCGATCTCTAGCGCCCCTATCCGATATGCGGCCCGCAACTTTGGATAAAATTGAACAGGCCGTTCGTAAAGTCTTTGCAGGATTTGACGCTAATGAGGTGACGATGGTGCAGATTGCAAAGTCTGCCAACGTCTCTTTGCAAACGCTCTACAAGTATTTCGGAGACAAGCAAACGCTGTTTTATACCATTATGGATATTGTGCTAGGCAGATTAGCCGCTCGAATTATGGATCATCTGCAAGGGATTGATAGCGTACAAGATCGTCTACGTAAGACGTTGTGGGTCTGCTTTGATTTTGTAGACTCGCATCCAGATGCGGTGATGGTGCTGTCTTCTGTCTCGGCCTCGCGTATACGTAATATCGCGATCTATGAAAACAAAGAGCTAATTGGCGCGTTTTTGGCGGTATTAGAAGATGGGCAAAATCGTGGGGTGCTTAATGACACCGTTCCACTGCACATACTGTTCGATGTGTTTATGGGGTTTATCAGTCGACTTGGTTTAATGCATACCATTCGCCAAACAGAAACACCGTTAAATGCAGAGTTTGATGCGCTATTTGTGATTTTATGGCGCGCCATCTCTAAACCTGAAGCTTAAAGCTTAAAATGAATTTTATAAAACTGATATTTAGCAGTGTTTGATTCTTAAAAGATAACCTAACGTAAAAAACCCCACGATAAAGTGAGGCTTTTTTATATTTTTTTTCGGTCAATGTGATTATTCAATCAATGTAATTAACAGCTCGTGCTGCTTATACACTTAAAGCTTTTTAGATACTGCTAGATTTTGGCAATCCATACTCTGCATGGTCGACCACGTGGTTGTTTTGTTCAATAGTCAGTCGATAGCCTTTGATGATACCGTCGTATGGCAAACTGCCCTCATACTGCTGATAATGCTCGAAGATGCTGTCTTGAATCACTGATTTACGGGCAGCATCGTCTAGTTTGGCAAAACCACTAGGCAAGTGTACTTGCGCAAAACGTGAAGCCGCACCACGAGACATCCAGTTATCAGCACTCGCAAATGTAAAATCCACTTCCGCTCGTAAGCTATATCTGGGTAGCGTATTAGAGTAATTTGCTAAATCATATTTAATCTGCGCAATATCTTCTGCGAATGGCTGATACGGTATCTCAAGTACGGCAAACAGTTTTGCTAAAAATTCATCAGCGGTAAAGTGTTTGTCCATATAGCTACCATCAAGCCCAAGGAATTTGCTCGACAGTACATGGCGCAGGCGGTCATAGGCAGGTATAGTGTGTTTAAGAGGATAACCCATTTGCTTGACGATATCTTGCGGACGCAGCTCAAGCGACTCTATTTGATTGATGATATATTGCGCTAGAGAATGGCGTGGGTGATAACGACGGGTATATTTAGATGGATTAGCAATGTGGCTCATGATATTGAACACCTTAGACTCCTGTAACTCCGACGAAAAAGTATGATACACGCCCAAATAGGCAAAAAATCAGGCACAAATGAGGTTGTCGGAGTACAGGCTCATGCGCTTTACCAGAGTTGTTTTATATCGTGCTGGAAGTTGCAAGGTTTGTCGCGCCGCCATGAGACTATTGTCATGGTCGGCGATAACAAAACTGTTAAACCCACGATAGATCGTTCAACGATGATAGCACATCAGATAGTAGAAAATAAATACCGATATGTTTACTTATTTTTCAATGGTAAATGATTAGGTTTTTAAATTAAAAGCACCTCATATTGGAGGTTAATTTTCTTTATTTGTTTCGTATTTTTCATTAAATCTCTTTTCCTAAGCCTCTCAAGTTGAGCTTTAGGTTAACAATCCTTATCAAAAAACACCTTTCACGATTGACGTGGGCTTGCTATCTTGCCGCGCAAACCTTGTATTCTAATTAAGCCTACCCCACTTTGACCTATCATACGTAGTATTTACATCTGTATTGGATTTTATGACACATAACAATGAGGCCAGCTCAAAAGCTCGCCGAACTCAGTATTTTCAAGTATTTTTGATGGGCGTTAGTGCCTTTATTATGAACACCACAGAATTTGTCCCGGTGGCGCTGTTGAGCGACATTGCCCAAGACTTCTCTATTACGACGGCAGAGACCGGCTGGATGTTAACACTCTATGCTTGGATTGTCGCTGCGATGTCATTGCCACTAATGCTATTGACCAGTCGATTTGAGCGCAAGCGCTTGCTCTTGGGTCTTTTTGCCGTATTCATTGCCAGTCACGTACTGTCCGTATTTGCATGGAGCTTTGACGTGCTGCTCATTAGTCGAGTTGGAATTGCGTTATCTCATGCGATATTTTGGTCGATCACAGCTGCAATCGCGATACGCGTCGCACCTGAAGGCAAAAAAGCCATGGCGCTTAGCGTACTAGCAACAGGTACATCGTTAGCAATGGTATTGGGTGTGCCGCTAGGACGTTTAGTCGGACAATGGTTTGGTTGGCGTGCGACCTTTGGCGGTATTGGTGTCATCGCCTCAATTGTATTTATTCTACAAGCAAGGCTATTGCCAACGCTACCTAGTATGTTTGAAGGGTCTTTTAGAAAGATTCCAGAACTCCTTAAAAACCCCCTATTAGTGTGTTTGTACCTGCTTATCTTATTGGTCTTTACAGCGCACTATACGGCTTATTCTTATATAGAACCATTTATGCGCCAAGTCGGCAACATCAGTGAAAATGCTGCGACTTTTGTGCTGTTGCTATTCGGTGCAGCAGGAATTGTAGGTAGTGTTATTTTCAGTCGGTGGGGTGATCGGTTCAATACTAGATTGATGCTAATATCGACCATACTGATGCTCGTGTCTATGCTTGCGCTGTTGCTAGCAGTGACCTCTGTATGGGCGCTCAGCTTTATTGCCTTACTGTGGGGCGCGGCGCTCATGCTACTAATTATCTCAATGCAGGCCAAAGTCATCATGGTCGATGTCAATGCGCAAGACATGCTGATGTCGATGTTCTCAGGTATTATCAACTTAGGGATTGGTACGGGTGCACTATTCGGCGGTTATGCCGTGACGCACATTTCACTATCTAGCGTAGGATATACAGGTGCGGCTATCGCAGTTGTGGCGTTACTATTAATGCTATTTATGATTAAACGCTTTCCTGAATTGAGTAAACGACTTGGCTAGCTAATAAGTCGATATTAAAGGATAGCCAAAAATAGCAGTCAGTAAGTAACCGTTAGAGAACAATAAGCAGAATGCCAGCCATATAAATGGGCTGGCATTTTTTTGTTTGTGAATACAACACTGTAGCCTATGAATTATAACGAGGATTGCTTATATACTCATTGAACGAACGTTCAGGTGCAGTTATACTAATTTTATTGGCCATAAGTATATTTAATAAAGGACTGATAGGGATTAAGCACAAAAGGATGAGTGTGAAATGGATACTATTCAAAACAAGGAAGTCATTACCTACGATCTAAATTTAGTGACGATATATATTGCGCATTTTCAAGTTGTTGGAGATTCGTGATGCCCGATGGAATGCTTCGAAAAAGCAACACCGCTCCTCTTAAGCTAGGTAGGTTACATTATGCTTGGATCGTTGCTGCGACAGGCTCTGTAGCAATGTTCTGCGGACTTGGGTTAGGACGATTCGCATTTGGCATGTTACTGCCGTCCATGTCGGCTTCTTTAGGGTTAAATTATACTCAAAGTGGAATCTTGGGATTTACCAACCTGATAGGATATCTGGTTGCGGTGCTTCTAAGCCCTTTTATTCTACCTCGGTTGGGTACTCGAACGACTGCGACGGCAAGCCTCCTCCTCATTGCTGTCTCTATGTTCGGTATGGCTTTTACCACCAGTTTTCCAATACTTTGCGCACTCTATGTACTGACAGGTATCGGTAGCGGCGGCGTGGTCTTACCAATGATGAGCGTCATGTCGCATTGGTTTTTTCCTTCGCACCGCGGGCTTGCTCTAGGACTAGTCATGGCTGGGCCTGGATTTGGTATCATTTTATCGGGCTTTGTCGCACCCAAACTCTTACCTATCTCTACTCTACTGTCTTGGCAGACAGGTTGGCTGATTTTTGCCGTGATTAATATTGCGGTAGCTTGGCTTACTTTTACTTTGATTCGTAACCATCCAGACGATGTCAGTCAAAGCCCTTTTGGGCGCGCACCTACCTTACCTGTTAAAAATAAGAAAAAGCTAGAACGTAGCAATATTAAACTACTCGTACATCTAGGTGTCATCTTTGCTATTTATGGCGCCACCTATATGGTTTACGTCACCTTCATCGTGACCAGTATGGTTGGCTCGTATCAACTGAGTGAAGCGACTGCTGGTGGTGTTTGGGCATGGATTGGACTGCTTAGCATGTTCTCAGGCATGTTGTTTGGCTGGATTTCTGACCATATTGGTAGACGCCTTGGTCTGGCGCTGGCTTTTTTCTTCCTTGCCATCGCTTATCTGTTGGTCGGACTTACTGATTGGAGTTTAGGACTGTATTTGTCAATTATCTTGTTTGGTTTAGTAGTGTGGAGTGTGCCTGTCATTATGGCAGCTTCGGCTGGCGATTATTTCGGGCCTGCGGCGGCGGCAAGTGCACTCGCAGCGCTGACTTTTGCATTTTCAGGTGGACAGGCTTTTGGACCAGTGGCCGCAGGCTATCTCGCAGAAATCACTGGGGACTTTAGTATCAGTTATATGATATCTGGTATCGCCGCTTTTGTAGCGCTTGGACTTGCCTTATTATTGCGTCCACAAAAACAAGCTTAATTCCATTTTCTATAGTATTGATACTGCTAACTATACTTACTCTTGTCACCAGTGACGTCTGTATGATTTTTTAATACTTATTGCCATTTTCTAGTGCTCTAAAAACTTACTTAAATCAGGCAATATTCTTGCAGTTTTGCAATCAAAACGATTGCTAGCTTTTTAAAAAGTGGTTACACTCGGTTGACAAACTATTACATTGATGACAAGGAAGTCGCTATGCCTCGTAATACCTCACGTTCTAAAATTAGCCATACCACTCTTAAAACTTTTACTAAAAGCATGCTTGCTATCAGCCTATCTATCGCTGGTATTACTCACGCAAATGCTTATGACAGTGTCACCTTTTTTGGTGATAGCCTGACCGATGGTGGCTATTTTAGTCCTCTAACTCAAAATAATTTTGGGATTCCAGAGTCAGGTCAGTTTACTACCAATCCTGATAATACATGGGCGACCTCATTTGCTGAGCAATTGGATACAACCTCTGTCGCCAATACTTATGACGGTAGTCAAACTGGGAATAATTATGCCATTGGCGGTGCAAGAGCTGGCGTAGATGTTGCTGCTTTCGGTATTCCAGTAGCTTCTGCCAATAGCCAAGTGAATAGTTATCTTGCTAATAACAAAGTAGACCCTAATGGACTCTATGTCGTATGGGCAGGGGCAAATGACCTGCTTGCTGCAGGTGAAGCTGAAAATCCTGCTAGTGCCCAAGCGACCATACTAGGTGCAGTAGCTAGCCAAACCGAAACGATTAAGGCACTAAAGGACAATGGTGCCAAATATATCTTGGTACCTAATATCCCTGATGTCGGTCTAACCCCTAGATTCACTCCAGACCCTGGTCTTGAAGGTCAAGATCTTATAGATGCGTTGACAGCCCAAGCATCTGCAACTGGTGCAGCCAGTCTCTACAATCAGTTTATGCTTAGTGGCGTCGCAGGTACTGGGGCAAATATCATACCGCTCGATGTGTTTAGCTTATCAAAAGCGATAATTGCGTCACCTACTCAGTATGGTTTTACTAATGTCACCGATGAGGCTTGTGGAGATGCCAGCTCTCTCACTTGCGGCCGTGATACTCTTGTAGAAACAAATGCCAACGAAACCTACTTTTTCGCTGATGGCATTCACCCGACCGGTCAAGCGCATCAAATGATCGCCGACTATGCAAATGCTGTTGTCACTGCGCCTAGCTTAATCGGTGTACTGCCTCATATTGCAACGACAACCGGACTTGCAACCAATGAGCGCTTACAGTCACACGTCAATCAAATTCAAAGCAGTGAGCAAAAACCTGCCCGTACACTATGGGCCGTCGGTGAAGTCGCTAATCAAGAAATTGCAGGGTTTGATGGTGATAATAATACTCAAGTATTGCTTGGTGTAGATTTTGCTCATCCTAACTCAGCCAATGCAGTGACAGGCTTATACGGCAATATCACTCAAAAAGACTTTGAAAACTCAGACGTTGGCACAGGTTTGAGTGATATTGATCTGGGAGAAGTTGGTTTTGGTGTCTATCATAGCAACAAGTTTGGCGGTTTACAGATCAATGGTGCTGCAGGATTTGGCAACATGGATGTCGATGTCACACGTACTGTGACACTAGGCAGTAACCAACAGCAGTTTAAGTCAAATGCTGATGGCAAGCGCTTTTATGCCAACTTGCAGGCAGGCTATCCGATGCAAGTGAGCAGTATTGCTGTCACGCCTTATATCGGTGCAACAGCGAGCCGCGTAAAAATTGACGGACTCAAAGAAAAAGAGATGTCTGGCATTGCTATGCAGTTCGATGAGCAGAAATACTCTACGACATATGGCAAGCTTGGTCTTAAAGCTAATCACAGCTTGATGAACAACCTCAACTTATTTGGTGACATTCATTACCAAAAGCAGCTGAGTGATAATCGTGAAGCAGTAACCGCACGTTTGAATACACTACCAAATATCAGCTTTGAGACGCCTATGGTCGAAACTGATGATGATAATGTTGCTATGACACTTGGCCTATCTAGAAGCTTTGGCCTCTTGAATGCCAACGTTGGTGTCACACATTCACAAGGTAATGACGATGACTCAACTAGCCTATTTGTTGGACTTAATGGTGCATTCTAAATAAGTAGTTAATCTAGAATAATGGTATAGGTGATAGTTAATCGCCTATACCATAATAAATTCACAAATTGCCATAACCTCTACGGTTTTTGTTCTCTAACCTTTCCTCTCGTAAAACCTTTCAACGATAAAACCTACTATCACAAACTCTCTAAAAATCTACTTTACCGCGCAAAGCCTTTGTCTTACCGCGCTGGGTCTTTTTATCCACCCGTTTACGTTTGGCATTTCTACTTGGCTTGGTAGGCCTTCTCGTTTTATTAACGTAAGTGGCTTTGGTGATAAAACTTTGCAAACGCTCAAGCGCATCTATTTTATTGCGCTCTTGCGTTCGAAACTGTTGCGCCTTGATAATTAGCACGCCTTCCTTTGTTATTCGGCTATCTTTACTATTTAGCAGTCGCTGCTTGTACTCATCGCTCAGACTTGAGTTGTTAATATCAAAACGCAGGTGAATGGCAGAAGATACTTTGTTGACATTCTGCCCACCTGCGCCTTGCGCTCGTATGGCGCTGATCTCTACCTCATTATCATTGAGACTAATATTATTATTAATGAAAATCATAGTATGTTTTTATCGAATGTGAATAGATATGGTTTGTGATAAAGCATTATATAGTCAATCCCATATAAATTAGGTACGGTGTCAGTCTCGCTTAGTATACTGCTTGTAATACTTTCACTCGGCTTTCTAGGGCGTGTCCTCATTTTAAGAATGGTGATAAAAATGAGATAAATCGCAGTCA
>CAJXUF010000111.1 GCA_913061175.1 uncultured Psychrobacter sp. | reverse complement strand
TACGAGATAGGAGTCCGTCTCGTGGGCTCGGAGATGTGTATAAGAGACAGGGAGAGATTATCAACACTCGCGCTATAAATTCTATAAGATATAATCCATACCGGCTTATTAAACACTGACGTGTTATGAGAATATCAGAAAACTCTTGTATGATATCAAGCGCTTTTGAATGATTAAACAATGAATGAGCAACACAAAGAATAGGAACCTTGTATGAAAAAAATCATAGCTGGATCGCACCTTGTTAAAGCCGCGTTGATTGGTACTATGGCAGTCGCTACTCTATCTGTCGTCGGCTGTGCAACGAAGCCTACCTATCAATCAGCAAATCAAGCAGGTCCTAAGATTATTACTAACGCGCAAGGCGTCCCTAACTATCACCGTGTACAACGCGGCGATACGGTCAGCCAGATTGCAGCGCGCTATCGACTGAATTACCGTCAAATCGGAGCGATGAACAATCTAGATAGTAAATACACCATCTATAGTGGCCAATGGCTCAAACTATGGCAAGGCAATGCGGCAACCACTGCAAGTAACAATAGCTATAGTGCTCCAGTTCAAACGCAACCAACTTATACGCCACCTGTGACCCAATCTCAAACACCAGCTTATGAAGCCACTGCCAACTCGACCTCTGGTTATGATTATCCTACGCGTAATCCAGTAACTCGTAACATTGACCCTGCTGCGGGCAATATGGGAATGTGGTTTGCAGGCAAAGTTGGTGATCCAGTACTTGCCAGCCAATCAGGAACTGTGCTTTACTCAGGCAACGGTCTGCCAGAGTATGGCAATCTAATTATGATTCGTCATAGTGATAACTATATTACAGCCTACGCGCACAATAGCCAATTATTGGTGCAAGAGGGCGATACAGTACAGCGTGGTCAACGTATTGCCAGTATGGGCAGCAGTGGTCAGACCAATGAGGTAGGCCTAGAGTTTCAAGTTCGCTTAAATGGTAATCCTATTGACCCACGTAGCGTACTTGGGCGTTAGACTTAAATAATAGCTACGGATAGCTTGGCCACTGTGAGCCATTTTATTTATTCATGTTTGAGATTTTTTATGAGATTAAAAAAGCAATACCTCACCTTTGTGCCAGCATTAGTGATGGTCGGGTGTACAAGCCAGCAGGCAATGCAAAGTAAGCCTGTTCGTCAAGGCGGCGTTGAGATTACTCAAACCCAAACCGTTCAGGTCAAACCAACACCTGCGCCAGTCGTAAAACCGCAGCCTGCGCCCAAGCCTAGCTACAGTAGCTTTTCTGATTGGAAGTCAGACTTTTCTATGCGTGCCATATCGTCAGGCTATGATGCCCAAGTTATTGGTCGATTGCTCGATTCTGCTTATCTAAACCAGCAAGTCATCTCATTAGATTCAGGTCAGCCCGAGTTTTCCAAGATGCCGTGGGAATACGTAGATTCTGCGGTATCTAGTGGACGCGTCAGTGTAGGGAAGCGTAAATTTTCTGAGCAGCGTGCTTATTTGTCTCAGCTAGAGTCTCAGTATGGGGTTAATGCAGAGATTATCGCTGCGATATGGGGCATGGAGTCATCGTATGGCGCTGTGACGGGCAATAGCGATTTGCCAAGTTCGCTTGCCAGTCTTGCCTATGATGGTCGTCGTCAAGAGTTTGCTGAAACGCAGTTGCTATCGTTAGCGACACTGCTACAACGCGGTGACGTATCATGGTCACAGCTCGAGGGTTCTTGGGCAGGTGGCATGGGACAAACCCAGTTTATCCCTGAGACTTGGCTCAAACAAGGGGTCGATGGTGATGGCAATGGACATCGCAATCCTTGGGCCACTGGTGATGCACTAGCCTCGACTGCCAACTATCTGAGTAACTCAGGTTGGGTTCGTGGCTTAGCGCCTTTTTATGAAGCAACGGTGCCAGCATCGTTTGATTACTCAGTGGTTGGTAGTAAACAACCTGCTGCTAGATGGGCTGCAATGGGTGTCGATACGATAGCGGACGTTTACTTAGATGCCAATACTCAGATGGAGCTTTGGTTGCCCGCTGGTAAAGACGGTCCAGTGTTACTGTTAAGCCCAAACTTTGATGTGATCAAAGTCTATAACAATTCATCTAGCTATGCGTTGGGTGTTAGTCTGCTAGGCAAAACGATTAATGGACAAAGCGGGTTGCAAAAATCTTGGCCTCGTTACGAGCGTCCATTATCGACCACGCAAGTGACTAATTTACAACGTCGTTTGACTAGTATGGGTTACGATACCAAAGGTGCTGATGGTATCGTGGGCACCAATACTCGTATGGCATTCCAGCGCTGGCAAGCAGATAACGGCCAAACGCCAGACGGATTTATTACTCAAAACAGTGCTTCTTCACTAGCTGGATGGTGAGGTAGGATTACGGTATTTATACACTGTATCAAAGCGGCTATTTTTAATCGTACTTAGCCATTATTAATTAGCCACTAGTCATCAAACGATAATTTACTTTGTTCTACAAAAAGCACCTTGCCAAGGTGCTTTTTTTGTCTCAATCTATGTCTGATTTTGCTGACATCTTTAACACAATGGACAATGCAATAAGTATCAAATATTAAGACCAGTGTAATCTGGCTTTATTCAAAACTTATCAGGACAAGGTTAATACAAGAAAGTTGATACTTTGAATGATAGACTCTAGATAATGTGTTTTTTAACGATGACTTTCACTCATAGTTTTTAGTGACAGTGTTCAACGACTATTTTAAATAACAATTTCGATTATAAATAATTAGAACAATAGAAAGAGCGTGACCTTATGATTACCATGGAAGAATTACAAGCTGCGATACAGCAACGGATAGATAATTATCATATTACTGACTTTCCACTACAAAAAAGAACCGTTAACACTCTAGAGTTGCTGGGCAGCCTAAACCATATACTGGCTCAAGATATAGCTTCGCCCTTTGATGTGCCGCGACAAAACCTGTCTGCAATGGATGGCTATGCGATTGCCAAAGGTAGTGAGTTATCAGAAAGCAGTACTATCGAAATCGTTGGCGAGTCGCAAGCTGGCAGTGCTTATACTGGTGAGACAGCGGCAGGGCAAGGGGTACGTATTTTTACTGGTGCAGTCGTGCCAGATTGCTGTGATAAGGTCATTATGCAAGAGAATACAAATTTTGCAGATATCAAAGCGACCGTTGATAAATCTCGACCTTATAACATTACGCTCACGCAAACGGCCAAAGTTAACAATAATATCCGCTCACAAGGCGAAGAGATTGAGTCTGGCGAAGCCGTACTAAAAATTGGTAAACGCCTTAATCCTGCAGATATTAGCTTACTGGCTAACCTTGGTATTAGCCGAGTGAATGTGTTTCAACCACTCGTCGTAGGCGTGTTGGCGACCGGTGATGAACTCGTGGCTATTGGTAATGAGCTACAAAGCCTAGCCCAAATATATAATTCTAATACCCCAACGCTCAAAAGCTTGCTATCAGATTTGCCTATCACTATTCGTGATTATGGCATTATTCCTGATAACCTAGAGCAGACAACTATCGCAGTCAATGAGGCTATGCAGGACTGTGATGTATTGATATCTACTGCAGGTGTCTCAGTTGGTGACTATGATTTTTTGACCACTGTGATCGAAACATTAGGTCAGATTAATCATTATAAAGTAGCGATGAAACCTGGTAAGCCTTTTGTATTTGGTGAATTGAATAAAAACCTCGATAAGCCAGTACTGTATTTTGGCCTACCGGGCAATCCGCTCTCTACGGTTGTGGGTACGCTACAGTTTGTGATTCCTGCATTGTGGCAAATGTCAGGTGCTAGCGTATCAGAGCAGCCGATGCCGCTAACTATTAAAGCCAAACTCATCAGTGATATTAGAAAATCCATCGGCCGCAAAGACTTTCAGCGTGGTGTACTGTCACGAGATGAGACAGGTCATTATCAAGTTGAGTGCTTCTCAAGACAGCAGTCACATAGAATCAAACAGCTAAGCCGCGCCAATTGCTTTATTATATTGGACAAAGACAGTGGGAACGTAGCAGCTGGTAATGACGTCGTTGTACAACCGTTTCCTTGGCTACATCGCTAATTCATCGTTTGCCAATTTATTGTAAGGTGGTCGCACAGAGCTAGAGAGCAACCCTGTAACCTTACACTGGTATGCTAAACACGAATAATAAAGTAGTGCTTATAGTAAGTAGTACTGATGGCAGTAACATATGATTGATGACAACATAGATGACAAACACAAAATAGACAGCCCGCAACTGTATTCACCGAGCTTGGCACCGGCATTATCTGATGGCTACATAGAGCCTTCCTTGGTCGTGCCCACTGAGCAGATGAGTGACTATCACCAGCCGCTAACCGATGGGTTTGCACGGCGTCTGACTTATTTGCGTCTGTCTATTACTGATTTCTGTAATTTTCGCTGTGAGTATTGCCTGCCAAATGGCTATCAAGGTAAGCGCCCTGATGATGAGCTGAGTATCTCTGAAATTGCCACCTTGGTGCGCGGCTTTGCTCAAGTAGGTACTAAAAAAGTTAGAATTACAGGTGGTGAGCCCTCTATTCGTCGTGATGTTGTCGAAATTATCGAAACGATTAAGCAAACTGACGGTATCGAGACGGTCGCGATGACAAGTAACGGCTATAAGTTGGGTAAACATATAGCCAACTGGCAAGCTGCTGGACTTGATCAGCTCAATATCAGTATGGACAGCTTCGATGCCGCTACCTTTCATAAAATGACAGGCTTTGATACCTTGCCGCAGATATTGGCTGACATGGATACGTTGTTAGAAACGACTGATATCAAACTGAAAATAAATAGTGTCTTGATGGCAGAGACTGCTTTTGAGAATTTAATCACGGCGATCGACTATGTCAAAGACAGACAAGTAACCTATCGCTTTATTGAATTTATGCAGACCAGTGACAATAGCGATTTGTTTTTTGCTCAGCATGCTCAGTCTGATATTATCACTGATTACTTGTTAGAAAATGGCTGGCAGCCACATGAGCGCGGTAGTGCCGATGGTCCAGCAGTAGAGTACAGCCACCCTGAGTATGTCGGTCGTATCGGTATGATTGCCCCATATGCGGCGCACTTCTGTGATACCTGTAACCGCTTGCGCGTAAGCAGCCAAGGCAAGGTGCATTTGTGTCTGTTTGATCAAGGCAACTACGATATCCGTCCATACCTACAGCAAGACGATATCCAAGGACTGGTGAACACTTTACATAGTTTTATGCCAATCAAGCCTGAGCATCATCATCTGCATGACTCTAACAGTGGCATTATGCACAATCTGTCAATAATCGGCGGATAAAACACCTTGAGTCTGCAATCATGACGCTGATAGAGATTGTCTTCCAGTGCAATCGTTTTTCTACATAAATTTTTTTAATACAACTGCTTTTTAATACAATTATAAAATGACATCTATAAAGGATTATTTATGAGTAAGCCTGCTGCACAATTTACACCGCTTAATATTGCTGTATTGACCGTTTCTGATAGCCGTACGTTGGCAGAAGATACGTCAGGCCAGTACTTAGTAGATAGCTTGACCGAAGCAGGTCATCATTTGGCAGACCGTCAGCTTATCACCGACGATATTTACCAGATTCGCGCAGTCATTAGTGGTTGGATTGCTAGTCCAGACGTTCATGCGGTTATTACAACTGGCGGCACAGGGTTCTTCATCAGAGATAGCATGCCAGAAGCGGTGAGTGTGCTGTTTGATAAATCAATCGATGGTTTTGGTGAAATGTTCCGTTTAATCTCAAAAGATGAAATCGGTATGTCTACCGTACAATCGCGAGCAGTTGCTGGCATGGCCAATGGTACGGGTATATTCTGTTTACCAGGCTCTTCTGGTGCTTGCCGTACGGGTTGGGAAAATATCTTAAAGGATCAGTTTGACAGTCGTACTCGTCCGTGCAATTTCGTGCCGCATTTTTTGGCACAAAATCCTAGCCATGATTGAGTTATAAATAATTGAGCTATGAGTGATATACAATCAAATCTGAAAGGTAATAGAGTAGTAACAGATTACTCAAATAATCTGGATGGTTTGGCAGGTGTGGTTATCTTGGCAGGCGGGGAATCCAAGCGCATGGGAACGGCTAAAGCGATGCTGACACTACCGTCAGGTGAGCAGCTGCTAGACTATCATGTTCGTCATGCGAGCAAGTTACAGGTTCCTATATTGATTGCAGATAATGGTCGCGACTTTCAAACGGGCTTAGATGTCCATTCAGAAAAACCTAATGCGCCTGTTATTCATATTGCTGATTATGGTGCTAATGTTGACTCTAATAAGTATGATGAGCAGATCAAAACTGGCGGCGCATTGGTGGCTATCGAATCAGCCTTACAAAGATTGATCGGTTTGAATGATTCAAGCTTATCAAAAAGCGTACAAGCTTCGTGGTTACTGGTTATCAGCTGTGATAGCTTAATACCAGCAACTGACTTGTGGCAGAAATTACAATGTGAAATAAGCCTTGCTGCCGATAAAAAAGTAATTTGCTTAAAAGATGACAGTCATTTATATCCGTTATTAGGGCTGTATCAGCTAAGTATCGAGCCTGATTTGAAAAACTATATAGATAGCGGACAGCGTAGGGTGATGCAGTTTATTCAGCCATTAGTGCAAGCTGTACCATTTAGCAAAGAGTGGCAAAATCTAACCAACTTTAATACGCCTAAAGATTTTAAGCAGGCATGTGCTACTTTATCAAAATAATAAAAATATCACATAGAAAAGGTTATATAAATGAGTGACAGCGTTCAGATAAATCAGCAATCTACTTTATCTCACTTAGATAGTGATGGTGATATTACCATGGTCGATGTCAGTGGCAAGATAGCAACGACGCGAGAAGCCAATGCTACTGGTCAGGTACGCTTTCCTAATGAGATTTATGCGCAGATTAAAGCGGCTGATGGGATGACTAAAAAAGGCAGTATCACGCAAACGGCTCACATCGCTGGTATCATGGCGGCCAAACGCACTCATGATCTTATACCGCTTTGTCATCCACTACCGCTAGACAAGATAGGCTTAAGATTTGAGTACAACGACGCGCTCAGCAGCCTCACGGTCAGTGCGGTGGTCAAGGTCACGCATAAGACAGGGGTTGAGATGGAAGCGCTAACAGCAGTCAGTGTTGCCTGTTTAACTATCTACGATATGACCAAAGCACTATCGCATGACATCGTTATAGATGGCATTCATCTGGTTAAAAAGACAGGTGGCAAGTCAGACTATAGTCATGCTTAAAGTGACGAAATTGTAGAGTGCGTCATCAATTAATTAGTCAATCAATAAAGATATGCTAAGTGCCAAGCAAGGAAGCTTGCATAAGATGGAGAGGTTTATGAGTGCTATCGATATGACACCTAATATCGAATCAACGATGAATATTAACGTCATGTATTTTGCCAGTTTGGCTGACGAGGCCAATTGTCAACAAGAGACAGTAAGCGTACAGCAGGATACGTCATTGACTGAACTATACGAACAACTTAGTCAAAAGCATCGCTTTAGCCGTCCGCAGTCGGAGTTACGCGTTGCAGTAAATGACTACTTTGCTAAATGGACTGACCAGATAAATGATGGTGATAGCGTGGTTTTCATCACGCCAGTCGCTGGTGGTTAGATAAGCGTTTACTAGTGTCCATTTTTTCAGTGGCTATTCAGTTGCGATAAAGAGAAAATAATAAATAGAGAAGAAAAATGACCGACAACGTCCACGATCATTCAATGAGCATCAAACGTAGTGCTGACGAAGCTTACCTTATCGCTGAGCGTGATGGTTTTGCGCTACTAGATATTGCTATAGACGAAGATAGGCTAAAAAGTACGTTAGATAATGACAGCTGCGGCGCGTTTGTTTGTTTTGAAGGGCGAGTGCGTAATCATAATAACGCTACGAGCGTTGATCGTCTTACCTATTATGGGTATGAGGATTTGGCCATCAATCAAGGTCGCACCATTGTAGAAGAAGCCAAAAAGCGTTTTGAAATTACGCATGCTATTGCGATACATCGTATCGGTGCGCTAGAAATTGGCGATGTAGCTGTGTGGGTTGGGGTAGTGTCAGCGCATCGTTATCCAGCATTTGATGCTTGTCGCTGGATATTAGATACCATCAAAGCGGATATTCCTGTGTGGAAGCAAGAATACTACGAAGACGACTCGTCTAAATGGCTCAGCAATAATGGTTAAGTCATTAGTTACTGCCTGTGTATCTGCTTGTCTGCTATTGTCACTAAATGCTTGTACGCAAGACAAAGACGCCAATATGGCGCTTGCTTCTGACAAAGTTGAACCAGCTCAAACATTGCGTATCGCTGCGGCTGCTAACTTATCTGATGTACTACCTCATATTATTGATAGCTATCAGGCTAATAACAACTCATCTGCCCAAAATGTTTCAGGTATCTCAGATATTGAAGTTACTTATGCCTCTTCTGGCAAGTTGTATGCGCAAATCAAAGCAGGGGCACCGTATGATATTTTCTTGTCTGCCAATCAAGATTTTCCTGCTAAATTGGCTGATGAAAATTCAGCTAGTGCTATTAACGAAGATAATAAGCTAACCAAGCCTTTTACGTATACCAGAGGTCAATTAGCACTCTATAGTGTTACCAAGCCTTTAAACAATTTTACACCAACATCGCTGGGTGATGTGTTTACCAGTGCTGACTTTACTCAGGACAGCAAGGTAGCTATTGCGAACCCTGACCTTGCTCCTTATGGTGCGTCTGCAAAAGCCTATCTGCAATCACAAGACATGTATAGTAAGTTAAATGCTCAAAAAAGTTTGATACAGTCAGAGAATATCGGTCAAGCGTTCCAATACGCGCATACAGGTAGCGTAGACTATGGGTTTGTAGCACAGTCTCAGCTTGTTGCGATTAAAGCCAAGTCTGAGCAATTTATTACTTTGCTGCCAGCGTCTTATCCAGCTATCTTACAAGATGGGATAATCATTAATAACACTGATCAAGCAGCAGACTTCACCGACTACCTGCGCTCAAAAGCAGGGCAGCAGCACTTCTTACAAGCAGGCTATCTGGCCGTCCCGTAATACGTTAGACTAACCCCTCTCATCATAGAACGAGCAGTGACATTATATGATCGACCAGTCTCTTATGTCAGATATGCTCAGTCCATTTTGGGTGAGCATCAAGCTCGCTTGTGTGACCACTTTATGTCTATTGCTATTTGCAACGCCTATTGCTTACTGGTTGGCTAAGCCGAGTCGTATAAAAGTAATAGGACGTCTTAAGGTACTGCTCATGGGCATCATTGCGATGCCTCTGGTGCTACCACCTACCGTGATTGGTTTTTATCTACTGTTACTGCTCAGTCCTAGTGTGGGTATCGGTAAATGGTTGAGCGAACATAATATTAGCCCGCTAATTTTTACCTTTGAAGGTCTGGTCATTGGTTCCATTATTTACTCGTTACCTTTTTATATACAGCCTGTCTATGCACAGTTTTTGCGTATTCCGCAAAGTGTCACGGAAGTCGCTCATCTTTTAGAACCCAATCGTATGCGGCGTTTTATGAAAGTGGCTTTACCGCAAGCGCGGGTAGGTATTATTTTGGGCAGTTTGGTAAGCTTTGCTCATACCATTGGAGAGTTTGGGGTTGTATTGATGATAGGTGGCAGCATCTCAGGCGAAACTAAGGTGGTATCGATTGCTATATATGAGCAGGTAGAAACGCTCAACTATGAGGCGGCGCATATGATGTCTGGTATTCTAATTATTATGGGTGTAGTGATGGTAGCGTTAATCGCTAGTGTGAGCCGAATCAGTCAACGTCCATAGCACTGGAACATTTGTATGCGAGTTGAGAAGTGTTAGATAGCGCAGTAGCTGTATAAACGATGTCCAAGCAAAATATGTAGACACAAAAAAACCTCAAACAATCTAATGCTTGAGGCGAAACTTGCTTAAACTTAACAGTTTAAATTCGTTTTAAATATGGCGCAGCGGACGGGACTCGAACCCGCGACCCCCGGCGTGACAGGCCGGTATT
>CAJXUF010000110.1 GCA_913061175.1 uncultured Psychrobacter sp. | reverse complement strand
ACGAGATAGGAGTCCGTCTCGTGGGCTCGGAGATGTGTATAAGAGACAGAACAAAAACTATTAAAATTAAGCAAAAAGTTCTCTACTCTGGTTACTGTCTTGCTAGTTATTGCCTTACTAATGACTATTTTAATCATCATTTTGATTATTATTGCCAGGGCTAAGCGGTACGATCTGATCTGATTGCCCACTAGACAGCATATGATGGCTACCATACCCTTCTGGATTGATCTGTAGATATGCGTTCATTTGACCAATTGCCTCACCATCATCACTGGCCAAAATCTGCTCTTTGATGAGCTCAACCGGCGGTAATGGTAAGTTTTTGAGCAAGGCTAAGCGTTGATGGTTATCACCTTTGTTTACTACCAATTCGATAAGCTGACGAGCATCGATTGGCAAATCTGGTGTATTTTGTGCTAAAAGTGCCAAATGATAAGCACCTGCAGGATCTTGGTCTACAACGATGCGCTGCTCGATAGCCACATATGTCGCTTCAGTTGCACCACCTGCCACACTAAGCTGATGAATACATTTAAGTGCTGAGTATGACTCATTGTTGGCAATCTCAATAATGCGTGTCGATTCATTTTTTAAACGTTCACGGCGCTTCTCGATCGCCGCCTGCTCAGCCGCTTCTCTTTGCTCGTTTGACTGTTCGCTGGTTTGGTTATTCATAAAGCTCTCTTACTCATCTGATAATTATTATTTATATCGCTGACATCTTGGACACTATATGGGGGTGAATCCTATAAAAACAACGAAAACCTAATGACATAGGCGCGTGGAAATACTAGTAGGGACAAGAATAGATACGCTACTAACGACATTAATAGCGACAATAAAAAACCCAAATAGCCATCAAATGACTATCTGGGTTTGCTGTGCTTGTATCTTGCAAAGGCTAATTGGACATTAAAGACATCCAATTCACACTTTTAAGTATTAAGCAGCAGGGCTGTTTGCTTCAACCAATGGCTTTAGCTCGCCCGATTGATACATTTGCAAGATGATGTCTGATCCACCCATTAGCTCACCATCAATCCATAATTGCGGGAACGTTGGCCAGTTAGCGATTTTTGGCAACGTTGCACGGATTTCTGGGTTTTCTAAAATGTTTACAAACGCAAATGGACGACCAATCTGAGTCAACACTTCGATAGAGCGCGCTGAAAAGCCACACTGTGGAAATTGCGGTGTGCCTTTCATGTAGATAATGACTTTATTGTCACGAATTTGATCACGGATCAATTGTTCAACGTCGTTTGCAGCAGTGTTTGGGGTTTGCTCACTCATAAAAGCTCCTATTGATAAAGCGGTTCATTAAAATGATTATTTAGATAAAATAATTGTGTAAAGACGTGGCTGATACATGGGGCGACTGCCGCTGTATTACAAGCACGAATTACGATCTATGTAGGTTCGATAGCATTAGGGACTAATAATACCACGGCATTGGCCATGATGCCCTCTTGACGACCCGTAAATCCCAATTTTTCAGTCGTGGTCGCTTTTACACTGATATTGCTAATATCTGTTTGCAGGTCACTAGCGATATTAGCGCGCATGGCTAGATTATGCGGCGCTAACTTTGGACGCTCGCACATCACGGTAATATCAGCGTTGCCTAGGCTATAACCAGCCTCTTGCACTTTACTATAAACATAACGCAGCAGTACTCGTGAATCCAATCCAGCATGTGCCGCATCGGTATCGGGAAAATGCTGCCCAATATCGCCAAGTGCTAAGGCACCAAGTAGTGCATCAGCAAGTGCGTGCAAGACCACATCACCATCAGAGTGTGCCAGCAAACTGTGAGTATGCTCGATAGGCACGCCTGCTAGTATGACATATTGTTGCTGCTGACCATTATTATGAAAAGCATGAACGTCGATACCTTGACCAATTTTTATCATTATTATTCCAAGATGAGTTAAAGGTGATTAAAATAATTCAAAACCACTATCTGAAATTTCAAAGTGGTTTTACTAGTAGCCAGACACCATCGGTCGCCACCAGTTTCAATTAACTGGTATAATATGATGTTTATTTTATCATAATACCAGATCCAAAAGACAAGCTGACGTTGTGGTGCTGAGACTACGTATTGTAGTGATTGCATAAAACTTGGCGTCGGCATGTACTTTGGATAACGTATAAATAGTTGAGCCGTTTTATGTCAGCCATACAAAATACCTCAAGCACAACCGTTTCTGAGTCTTTTAATGCTCATCGCCCTTTAACACTTGCTGATGTCGAAAACCCTAGCACCAAGCATGTAATCGTCGGTATGTCAGGTGGGGTCGATTCTTCTGTATCAGCCGTATTACTTCAACAGGCAGGCTTCA
This sequence comes from uncultured Psychrobacter sp., assembly GCA_913061175.1. Lineage (GTDB taxonomy): Bacteria > Pseudomonadota > Gammaproteobacteria > Pseudomonadales > Moraxellaceae > Psychrobacter. The sequence goes on along the minus strand of CAJXUF010000110.1, from coordinate 7,821 downwards.
AGGTCGAAGGCTTGTTTATGAAGAACTGGGAAGAAGATGACGGCACCGAATACTGTACGGCGATGGATGATCTAGCAGACGCGCAAGCCGTATGTGACAAAATCGGTATGAAGCTGCATACGGCTAACTTTGCTATGGAATACTGGGATCGCGTATTCGAGCACTTTTTGGCGGAATATAAAGCAGGACGCACCCCAAACCCTGATATCTTGTGCAATAAAGAAATTAAGTTTAAAGCGTTTTTGGATTATGCGTTGACCCTTGGTGCAGATTATATCGCTACAGGTCACTATACACGTCGCAGTGTGAACTATACCAATGTTGAAGGTGACGAGGTTGCTCAGCTATTGCGCGGGCTTGATAATAATAAAGACCAAAGCTATTTCTTGCATGCGGTTGGCGGTGACAAAATCGCTAAAACGCTATTCCCAGTCGGCGAGCTTGAAAAGCCAGTGGTACGTCAGATTGCTGAAGAGCATGACCTAGCGACGGCTAAAAAGAAAGACTCTACAGGTATTTGCTTTATTGGTGAGCGCCGTTTTAAAGACTTTTTACAGCAATATCTGCCTGCACAAAAAGGCGAGATACTTACTGATGATAATAAAGTCATCGGTACTCATGATGGCCTCATGTATTACACATTGGGTCAACGCGGCGGCATCGGCATTGGCGGGGTTAAAGACCGTCCTGAAGAACCATGGTTTGTATTGGCAAAAGACTTAGAGAAAAATCGTTTAATCGTCGGTCAAGGGCATGAACATCCCATGCTAATGAGCAACGAGCTAAAAGCCTATAAGCTCGATTGGATTGATGGTTTACCACCTGCGGATGTGTTTAGCGCCGAAGGTCTAGCCTGTATGGAGAAGTCTCGCTATCGTCAGCCAGATCAAGCGTGTCGCGTATTTGCGACCAATGCTGATGGCAGCGAAGTGCGTGTCATATTTGATGAGCCACAGCGCGCCGTTACCCCTGGTCAGTCAGCAGTATTTTATATCGATGAAGTATGTCTGGGCGGCGGCGTGATTGAATCTATCGATGCACCTTGCGGATTTTAATTACTTCTTAAGACCCAACTTAAAGCACAGATGTTGATGCAGTGAATAACATAATTTTAACGAGGGTCAACATCGCTTTATTTGCATAGACCGCTTTTTTAATATCATATTTCTGCTATATTACGCGCAACGATTTCGACGTCGTTTATTATATGGTAATTTTTTATCTAGACTCTTGCAGTTTTTTATTTCATAACTACTGAGGCATAACCATGACCCCACTTACCGCTCTCTCTCCAATTGATGGCCGTTACGCATCAAAGGCTGACAGTTTACGTCCTTATTTATCTGAATTTGGTCTAATCAAAGCCCGCGTTACGGTAGAGATTCGCTGGTTGCAGTCTTTAGCTGACAACAGCGCAATTGGTGAATTAGCAGCATTTGATGACCAGACCAACGCTTTTTTGAATGCAATCGTTGATGATTTCAGCGAAGCAGATGCCCAAGCTATCAAAGACATCGAAGCGACGACCAATCATGATGTAAAAGCGGTTGAGTACTTTATCAAAGACAAGTTCCGTGGTCAGGATGCCTTGATTGACTCACTTGAGTTCATTCACTTTGCTTGTACCAGTGAAGATATCAATAACCTATCGTATGCATTGATGCTCAAAGACAGCCGCGAGCTGGTCGTTGCCAAAATGCAGCAAGTGACTGACAGTATCGTTGATTTATCTATTGCTCATGCCGATCAACCAATGCTATCACGTACACATGGTCAGACAGCCAGTCCAACGACATTGGGTAAAGAGATGGCAAACGTAGCCTACCGCTTAGCCCGTCAAATCAAGCAAGTCAATCAAGTAGAACTGTTAGGTAAAATTAATGGCGCCGTTGGTAACTATAATGCGCATTTTTCAGCGTACCCTGACGTCGACTGGCAGAGCCATGCTGAAGCGTTTATCAATCAGCGTTTAGAGCTAACATTTAACCCTTACACCACTCAAATTGAGCCACACGACTATATCGCTGAATTGTTTGATGCCGTTAAGCGCTTCAATACAATCTTGATCGATTTCAACCGTGATATTTGGCAATATATTAGCTTAGGCTATTTCAAACAGCGCCTAAAAGACGGTGAAGTTGGCTCTTCAACCATGCCGCATAAAGTTAACCCAATTGATTTTGAAAACTCTGAAGGTAACTTGGGCGTTGCCAATGCGATGCTGGCCCATTTGGGTGAGAAGCTACCAATTTCACGTATGCAGCGTGACCTATCGGACTCAACAGTGTTGCGTAATATCGGTGTTGGCCTAGCCCAAAGCATGATTGCGTTTGATGCTTGTTTAAAAGGTGTTGGTAAACTTGAGCTAAATGCACAGCGTTTAAATGATGATTTGAATCAAGCGCAAGAAGTGTTGGCAGAACCGATTCAAACGGTCATGCGTCGCTACCGTGTTGAAAACCCGTATGAAAAACTAAAAGCCTTGACTCGTGGTAATGCCATGACTCGTGAAGCCATGCTAACGTTCGTCGAAAGCGATGAGCTATCGGCAGTTAGTGATGCGGATAAAGAACGCTTGCGTGCATTGACGCCTGCCACTTATATCGGTAATGCGGCTGAGCAAGCACGCGCTATTAAAGAATGGATTGCCAAGCTTTAATAGCTAATAAGAGCATACTGATAATAAGATCAGACTAGAAAGGTAGGAGCGCCTAGTATTATTTACTCGCTCCTACTTGATAGTATTTTTATCTTATTCAGTTGTTATCTTAGTAGCTATTATCTGAATAAACAGTAACCTTACTTTGAACGCTATGATTGGTTTTGATTCGATTGCTTTTGATTCAAAACCCGTAGTCGATAAGTAAGGTTTTATTTTTTATCATCATCGTCATCACTGTCACCTGGTATGATGGCTTTACCCACAGCAACGGTTCCTTTGACCACGCCTTTGGTAGTTTTATAAGCGATTTTTGCGGGTACTGTGACGATTTTATGGACACAGGCTTGTAGCAAAAACACGCTAGCGATGATGACAACAAAATGCAGCTTTTTCATAACGTTCCTACGATTGAGTGGATGCTCTGCTGACAGCTATTATTTTGATAATCGTGATTGCTTATATGTACTATATAAACGTCACCAAAATAATAGACATCAAATAGATGACAATCTTAAACTATTAAAACCTTCCTATAAAGCATCCCTTATTATTAATCTTGTACACCGCCAAAATATGGATTTATCAATGACTTCTATTCCTCTTTGTTTACCCGACTCTATCACGCCTGAGCAATTCCTAACTGAATACTGGCAAAAGAAGCCACTGCTTATCAAGCAAGGATTGCCACAGCTAATTGATATGTTTGAGCCAGATGACATGATTGGTCTTGCGCTTGAAGAAGATGCTAGCGCAAGACTGCTGACTCAAGCAGCCAGTAAAAAAGAAGGTCAGGCACAGTGGCAACTTAAAAAAAGCCCACTGAATGAGACTGATTTTGAAAACCTACCAGAACAATGGACCGTATTGGTACAGAATCTTGAGCAATGGTCGCCAGAGCTTGGTCAATTGTGGCAAGCGTTTGACTTTATTCCGCAATGGCAGCGCGACGATATCATGGTCTCTTATGCGCCAGCAGGTGGTTCGGTCGGTAAGCATTATGACGACTACGATGTGTTTTTGGCACAAGGATACGGCTCTAGACGTTGGCAGTTGGGAAAATTCTGTGATGACCAGACAGAGTTTGTTGCTGATGAGCCTTTACGCTTGTTCGACGACATGGGCGAGCTTATTTTTGATGAAATACTAGAAGCAGGTGATGTGCTTTATGTACCGCCTAAATTATCACATTTCGGTGTAGCACAAGATGACTGTTTGACTTTCTCGTTTGGTTGCCGCCGTCCAAACCTGATGCAGATCATCGATAGCGTGGCCGATATCGCAACCAATGACAGCAAGTTATTTATCCCGATGCTACTACCGCAAGCACTACAAGCGTCAGGTGAATTGCAAGCAGATAGTATTACGGCTATCAAGGCGCAATTGCTAGAGATGCTACAATCTGATCGCGGTGATGATATGATTCGCCAAGCAGTCTCAGAAGTGGTTAGTAAGCGCCAATATGATGCGCTGATGCCAGAAGAAACGTTAGATACTGATGAGCTTATGCAAGCGCTATCAGAAGGGGCCACATTGCAGGCGGACTATAGCAACCGCCTACTCTATAGCCAGACCACTGATGGCACCGTGCTATATGCCAATGGTCAACGTATCGATGGGCTCGATGAAGCGGCGATAGCAGTATTGGTACGCTTGGCCAATGGTGAAGCATTACAACATAGCGACGTCACCGATGTTGATGCAGATGATTTAAGCGAATGGCTAGAGAACGGCTGGGTATGGGTTGATATTGCCGAATAAAATTCCATAATCAAATTTCAGCCAAACAGCGCAAATAAAAAAAACCGCTATCTGATAATTACTCAGATAGCGGTTTTTTCTTATACATCTTATGCAATCACTAGTTTGGTAGTTATAGCGCTACCAAACACCGCTTAGTCTTTATGAAAGTTGGTATAAAAGCTAAGCGGATTCGTAATTACTGCATTGATTCTACTCTGTACCAAGCTCAAGCAAGCTCGCGTTACCACCGATTGCTGTAGTATTGATAGTCTTGACTCGCTCAGTGACAAAACGATGCAGATAATCAGGCGTCAGCATCTCTGACAAGCCTTCCATATCAGTGACACTGATAACCTGTGTCAAAATACCGTCAGTATTGGCAAGCTCTTGACTGATGGCTTGCACTTCGCTGCGGCTACCAGAGACAGCCACTTGTGCTAGACGATCGATATATAAAAGCGTGACCGTTTGCGAATCGTTAGCCACACTCAATACATCTTCGCTGATACCTGTGTCGTGCAGTATCTTAGCAGCTTCATTACACATCTCATCTTGGCTCGGGCAATGCAATATAACTTCATTACCTGTTAGGAGTGCCGCGATAAGCTGACCTAATACTGCCATGGCTCTAGCAGTTTCGCCGCCGATGACCATAGTTTTACCACGACCAGTCACATACAAGTCATTTGACTCGCCTGTCGCACCTGTCATACGATGCATCTCATCCAAGCTAGGCGCAGCGCTCAACAAATGGTTGAATAAACGCTTTGCTTTATTGGCGTCACCAGTGAGCAATGCCAATTTTGGAATGGCTGCTTGTAGATACGTTGCGCGGTTGACTGCGCCGAGTAATCGCCAAGATTCACAAACCTGGGCATGATTTTTTTTGAATTCAGTCGCCATGTTGCTACTCCTTATGCGAGTTCTGTTTGAGTGGTAGTTTGGGTTTCGGTCGCTGTCATATGAGCAGCTGACTGTTCAACGTTGACTGTTTCTGAACTAAGTTGCATCAGACGCGCGACATAGTGCGGGCCACCAGCTTTAGGGCCAGTACCAGATAGACCACAACCACCGAATGGCTGTACGTTTACGACCGCGCCGATTTGGTTACGGTTGATGTAAGTGTTACCGACAAATGCACGGCGCTCAATGTGCTCAACAGTATTTTCGATACGGCTATGGATACCTAACGTCAAACCAAAGCCTGTGTTGTTGATAGCATCAATCAGCTTATTCAAATCACGCGCTTGATAACGCAGTACATGTAGAATTGGGCCAAAGTGCTCACCACCGATCACATCGATGCTTTTCACTTCGATTGCGGTTGGCAATACAAAAGTAGACTTCTCTTGACTGACGACTGAGCTTGAGCTCATTGGCGTCTGTGCCAAAATAGTAGCAGTCGGCTCAGCACTCATACGTTCGATGTGCGCCTCTAAACCATGCTTAGCATCAGCATCAATCACTGGACCTACATCTGTCGCAGCATATAGAGGATTACCTACAGACAGCTCAGCCATATTACCTTGCAATAGCTCGATTAAATCATCCGCCATCTCTTCTTGTACACACAATATGCGACAAGCTGAACAACGCTGACCTGCTGAACCAAATGCTGATAGTACCGCATCTCTAACGACTTGCTCTGGCAATGCTGTTGAGTCAACGATCATCGCATTTTGACCGCCAGTCTCAGCGATAAAGACAGGCAATTCACCGCTAGCTTGTGCATGATCATTTAGGCTTTGGTTGATACGTTGGGCTGTTTGAGTAGAGCCTGTAAATATCACACCTGCGATATTATCAGCAGCCGTCAAAGCACCACCTACGTCACCTGCACCAATGACCAATTGCAATGCTTCAGCAGGTATGCCCGCTTGATACATCAACTGGGCACCAAAGTGAGCTACCAAACTGGTTTGTTCAGCAGGTTTCGCTACTACGGTGTTACCTGCAGCAAGTGCAGCTACAATCTGTCCCGTATAGATAGCCAATGGGAAGTTCCATGGACTGATACAAACGAAAGTGCCACGTGCTTTATACACTTGACGAGACTGCTTACCAGCCAAGTCTGTGAACTCATGTACGACGTCATCTAGACGCTCTGCTTCGTCAGCATAGAAACGACAGAAATCAACGGCTTCTTTGATTTCATCGATGCCATCTTGCATGGTTTTACCCGCTTCAACTTGGCATAGTGCCATTAGCTCAGCGTAGTTCTCTTCGTATAGCTCAGCAATCTTGCGTAATATCTCAGCACGCTTAGCAGCTGGTACATTTTTCCATACATCTTGACCAGCAACAGCAACGTCAATCGCTTGGCGAGCCACTTCAGCGTTAGCATAAGTTACTTCACCAGCACTAACTTCGTGGTTCCAAGGCGCAAGTACAGTCTGCGTATCAAGCTGATTCGTTTGACCATCTACTTCGTAGGTATCAATAGCCTTACCATTAATGATAGAGGTTGCTGACCATGTCTTATGCAGATGGCTATCAATAGCTGATTTGAACGGCAACCATTGTGACTCTACAAAGATATTAGGGCCAAAACTTGCACGGCGTTCACCATAAATCTCTAACGGTAACGGGATGTCTGGATTGTGCAATGTTGCATTACCAAGCAGCTTGTCATATGGATGCACTGTTAGCTTTTCGATTGGGTAAGACTTGTCTAGCAACTGATGAACAAACGAGCTGTTGGCACCGTTCTCAAGCAAGCGGCGTACCAAGTACGGTAGCAAGTCTTTATGTGCACCTACTGGAGCATAGATACGTACTGGAATCTCATAAGCTTGCAAAATATGATCATAAAGCGCATCGCCCATACCGTGCAGACGTTGGAATTCAAAGTCTCTATGTGCACTCATGGTCATAATTGAAGACAGTGTATGCGCATTATGCGTCGCAAACTGTGGCCAGATTAGACCGCGCAGATGGTCTGACAATAAGAAGCGCGCACAAGCAAGGTATGCAGTATCCGTACCTTCTTTACGTGTCCAAACTGGATAGCCTGATAGACCTTTTTGCTGAGCAAGTTTGATCTCAGTATCCCAGTAAGCGCCTTTTACTAGACGTACTGGAATACGATCACCGACTTCAGTAGACAAACGAGCAAGCCACGCTAATACAGCGATTGCGCGTTTAGAGTACCCTTGTACAACGATACCTAAACCATCCCAGTCCGCCGTTAAATTATCACGGTACAAAGACTCAAACAGTTTTAGAGAAATCTCAAGGCGATCTGCTTCTTCAGCATCAATACTGATATCGACATTGACTTCACGTGCCGCTTCAATCAATAGCAGGCAGCGCTGACGCAATAAGCCCATTACTTGTGCTTCTTGCGTGGCTTCATAGCGAGGATGTAATGCCTGTCTCTTATACACATCTGACGCTGCCGACGATATGCAGTGTGTAGA
>CAJXUF010000109.1 GCA_913061175.1 uncultured Psychrobacter sp. | reverse complement strand
ACGAGATAGGAGTCCGTCTCGTGGGCTCGGAGATGTGTATAAGAGACAGGGGAAATACTATCGCTATCAAAATAACGGTAATTAGAGATATGATTGGATATTGGGTCACTCCAGTCGTATAGTATCTGCAAGCCTGCCAATACCACCATCAGTTGTAGATTGAACGTAGCATCACCGTGCAGTATATGACCATATTCATGACCGATGAGTCCGTATAGCGCCTCATCAGACAGTTTATCTAGCGCACCTTGGGTCACGACAAGTACCATATCTGAGCTATGGCGACCAGCGACGAAACCATTGATACCCTGCTCGTCAGGTAACACATATAAAATAGGGGTTTGCAAACCTGCCGCAATGGCCAGTTGCTGTGCAATTTCATAATAGCGACGATAGACGGGCGGAAAATCGCGCTCGTCACGTACTGCTATATGACGTGAACTATAGCGAACCTTTTCTTCAGCTTCGTGTTGATGAGCGACCCCTTGACTGTGCTCCCATGCTTCTTGACTGTTATCAATAAATAGCCTAACTGCTCCTACTCGCTGAGCAATAGCGCGGCCACCTGCTCGAAGACGTCGATACTCTAAAAAACTACCACCAACGAAACTGCCTAACGTCAAGACAATGACCAGAACCAATACCCAGTGGTATATACCGCCTGTAAATACTGTCAGCAGTATAGACATGGCAGCCAGTCCTACAGCCATATGAGCAAGTACAATTAAGAAAAACAGTCCATAAAGTAATAGACTGCGCCGCGTACGTATCCGCTGTTCACCAAAAAAATCCATCAGATTAGGCTGCCTAGAGTTCGTCAAAATTGTCTAAACCTTAGCCCATATTGACAATCGGTGCCTGAGCAATCGCTTCTCTATCTTCAAATACCAACGGACTGAGTGGACGAAAGCCAAACGTCGTACTAACGAGGTTATTCGGGAATACTTCGCGATCATTATTATAAAACATCACGCTGTCATTATAATGCTGACGGGCAAATCCGATGCGATTTTCCGTATTGGTTAGTTCGTCCATGAGTTCCTTGATCATACTATCGGCTTTGAGCTCTGGGTAGGCTTCGACGACAGCGGAAAATTGACCCAACGCTTTAGACAGCATACCTTCTGCTTTTGCAAACAGTGCCATATGCTCTAGCGAGTCTGGCTGATGCTTATTAGAGTCTTGTAGATCTTGAGCATGATTACGCGCGCTAATGACGCGAGTGAGTGTTTCTTCTTCATGACTCAAATAACGCTTGGCAGTTTCGACCAAGTTTGGAATCAGATCATGACGACGCTTTAGTTGCACATCTATTTGAGCAAAGCCGTTCTTTGCTTGGTTACGTGCGCGTACCAATCTATTAAAAATAGATACCCCAAACACAACTACCAACACCACAAATGCAACGAATAGCCAAACAAACATCTTCATAATCAAACTCCAAAGTGTCTAGAATGTTAATAAAAAGTTAATACATTGTATTTTAACTCATATTAATCAATAAAACCTTAGAACTAGATCGGAACTACAAGGAAAGTCGAACAGGGAACTAAATTGAAAACTATATGAGCAAATAGATAACCATCAGACAAAATTTTGACCAAAAAAAAGCCCTTTACAATGAAGGGCTTAACACATCACAAATATGTCTTTTGTACTTTATTGATATAATTATCAAATTTTAGGCAAAAAAAAGCGACTCCATCAGCACATCCTCGGCACACAATGAATCTATTACCGTTGCTACCTTCCGGTCCTGGCGGGATTCATAGAACAATGTTGCGAGGCTACCAATGGAGCCACCAGTCGCAAATTATACAAGAAATTTTTAATTTTACAACCCCTATCTTAAAACTGTTTGCTTTATACCCTAAATAGCACTGTCATTTAGTTCATTAGCTCATGTCCGCAATGTATGAGCACAAATTATATCAGTAACTTAGGTCACAAAATTCTCACAGCAACTTATATGAATTTTGCTATTTTAGTGAATGAAGTTGCACCCATGTCGATTTCTAGAGAATAATAGGGACAACTTTTCGTGTATAAATGAGCAATGAGCGTTGATAATTGTCATTTATATATTATTAGAATCAACTTAGGAGATAATAATGAAAAATACTTTATTGAATAAAGCAGCACTAGTTTCTGGTACGGTTTGCCTCATGACAGCGATGATGGGTAGCGCCCATGCAGAGCCAACAGGCTATGATCAACTGACGTTTCAGACAGAAATAAAAGAAGAGATTCAGAACGACGAAGTACGCGCCAGCTTGTACAAAAAAGCACAAGCAACTGACTCTAAGACTTTAGCCACAATGCTTAACACCTCAATAAACAATGCCATGAAAATCGCTAAGCGCTACCCTAGCGTGACCGTGAGCACAGGGCAACAGCGTACCTATCCACGCTACGACAAGAACGATAAAATCATTGGCTGGACAGGTCAAGCAAACATAGACTTAAAAAGTACAGACTTTTCAGCGACTAGCCAACTCATTGCTGACTTACAAGAAACCTTGGTTATGGACAACCTTAATTTTGGCGTATCAGATACTAAAAAGGATGCTCTAGAACAAAAATTAATGACCGAAGCCTCTCGCGCTTTTCAGCAGCAAGCTAAGAGCCTTACCCGCGCTTGGGATGCTCGTGGCTACCGCGTCGTCAATGTTAACCTAAACACAGGTAGCAACTATCCACGTCCGATGTATAGCGCTATGAGCATGAAATCAGGAATGGCAGACGAGTCAGTACCAAGTCAAAGCTTTGAGTCTGGCAACAGTACTATTTCGGTGACTGCTAACGGTACCATCGAGCTAACTAAATAAGACAGCTTATAGTTCAAATAAAATAAGTGATTTACATTAAAAAAGGCAAGCACCGTTAACGGTGCTTGCCTTTTCATTTTTCTAGCGATATCTATTAATGACATTCAATCATTATTGAGACTATCATTGAGACCATTATTGTGACTGAGCAACTTCCTGTTGACGCAGTTTTAGCATCAATTTTTGATACCAAGCTAGCTTTTGATAAGCCAACAGCTGCGCTGCCTTTCTTTTGTTGTCTTGCAATGTGGTCGTGTTTTGAATCACGTATACAGTACGTGTGATTTGCTCAAGTGTTTGGCCAGTTTCGCTTTGTATGACAGCCTTGATTGTATGAGCGCCTGGCAAAACATCAACAGTAGCAATAGATGCGCTCAAACCTTGTGCAACCTGTTTATCATCAAAATAAATACGAGCGCTATCACCTGCCTGTAACGCAGGCTTAATCTGTACATTGACATCGATATTCTGTACGGGACGACGATAGGCTCTCTCTTCGCTAGGTTCAGTAATTACTAATTGATAATTTACTGGTGTGGCAACCTTAGTATTTATCGCAGGCGACTCAGTAGCAGTCACTGTCTGCGACGCATTTGATGATTGGCGACTTGTATTAGAATTGGTTGTCGTATTCAGACTAGTTGACCTGCTCGTCTCATTACCTGTCGTAATAGCCATTTGACTGACTTGTTTGCCAACTTGCTGCTCATAATCCTGTGGACGGTCAGTAAAGGTGACTTGACCGGTTTGCTCATCGACCACTTTGTAAATAGGTGCGGCATTGGTGAGAGGTGCACAAAGACTAACAAGAGCAACCGTAGTCCATAACCCAACTCTAATCTTACCCTTCAAGAAACTCGGTTTTGCTAATAAAGTCATAATCCATCAACCTAGATAGTGTCTACTATTAATATAATTTTATAAAACTATTATGCGTGAGTTTTGATATGAAATCAGTAGCGATTTCAAAGAAAATTCAGCAATTGGACTGATACACTTTATTAATACGCATAAAAAAACCAGCTAAGTTATTCTTAGCTGGTTTTTATGACTCAAAATAACTGAGTGCTTTAGCGACTAATTAGCAGCTGTAGTACATGTCAAATTCAACAGGGTGTACAGTTACGTTCAGACGTTGTACTTCTTCTTCTTTCAAAGCGATAAACGCTTCTAGCATGTCTTCAGTGAATACATCGCCTTTTAATAAGAAGTCATGATCGTCACGCAATGCTTGCAATGCAACATCTAAGCTCTCTGCAACCGTTGGGATTTGTGCTTCTTCTTCTGGTGGCAAGTCATACAAGTTCTTGTCAGCAGCTTCACCTGGATGCATTTTGTTTTGGATACCGTCAAGGCCAGCCATCAACAATGCAGCAAACGCTAGGTATGGGTTCGCTGTTGGATCAGGGAAACGGGCTTCTACACGTACCGCTTTAGGGCTGCTCACGTGTGGAATACGGATAGATGCTGAACGGTTAGACGCTGAATAAGCAAGTTTAATAGGCGCTTCGTAATGTGGTACTAGGCGCTTATAGCTGTTGGTTGATGGGTTGGTAATCGCATTCAACGCACGAGCATGCTTGATAATACCGCCAATGAAGTACAATGCTGTTTCAGACAGACCAGCATACTCATCACCAGAGAATGTGTTTACGCCGTCTTTTGAGATTGACATATGTACGTGCATACCTGAACCGTTATCACCAACGATTGGCTTAGGCATAAAGGTCGCTGTTTTGCCAAACTGATGCGCAACGTTATGAACAACATATTTCAATTGCTGAACTTCATCCGCTTTACGTACCATGGTGTTGAATGCAACACCAATCTCAGACTGGCAAGAAGCCACTTCATGATGATGAACTTCTACGCGGCCTTCACCAACGATTTCTTCGATGCGTTCACACATAACAGCACGCATATCATGTGAGCTATCGATCGGTGGTACTGGGAAATAACCGCCTTTCACACGTGGGCGATGCGCCATGTTGCCCCACTCGTAAGTCTCGTTAGTCGACCATGCTGCTTCTTCAGCCGTGATTTTATGACTAACGCCAGACATATCGACTGACCATTTAACATCGTCAAATACAAAGAACTCAGGCTCTGGACCGAAGTAAGCAGTATCACCGATACCAGTAGACTTTAAATACTCTTCAGCGCGACGTGCGATAGAACGTGGGTCACGGTCATAACCTTGTAGCGTTGATGGCTCGATGATATCGCAAGTCACTACCACAGTCACCGCGTCAAAGAACGGGTCAACAAAAGCAGTTTCTGGATCAGGACGCAAGATCATATCTGACGCTTCGATACCTTTCCAACCAGCGATTGATGAGCCATCAAACATTTTGCCATCTTCCATGACATCTTCATCAACGGTATGCGCTGGGAAGCTGATGTGCTGCTCTTTGCCGCGTGTATCAGTAAAGCGAAAATCAACCCATTTAGCATTAGAGGATTGGATAAGATCTAATAGTTTATTCGACATGAATAGTCTCCGTTGTGTTGATCACGTAATTGCGATTTAAAATTATTAATATGATGTTCTTGTCCAAGAATGTCAGATGTGCTCTCAATACTAAAATAGCGCATTCGATATTATGCTTATTATCAGCACTATTTTGCGTATTAGTCAAGATGCTCATCTAAAGCGTTTACTCAATCAGACCAATATTTGTGCACATGGTCTAACATACGCCAATTCAATCCTAACGACATTCTAGCAATATACAACTCATAATGCTGAACTCTTCGGGCTCTTGTTAATAATTATTTTTAGACCAGCTTTTTGGCTTTAAAAATAATCATAACAGCAATAATGCAAAGGCTATGCCAATGTATTGACGCTCTGATAACAGATATAGTTATAGATAGATTTAATTATCAATATTTACAGTGATTTATACGATTAATATCGTTATATATTAATTAATTCTCATCTAGTTCGGTTTTAGAATACCACTTAATTAAAGCACCAATTGAGAACCAAAGGCACTTAATTGGTGCAAATTAAAATATATTTATCGTTATAATGCTATTTATTGGTGCGCCGTTAATAGCTGAATTAATAACATTATCCCTGCTCAAACTATTCTCATTATCAGCAAAATAATAAAAAATATATTTTTACTTGGTGCTTACTTAGATAGCCTATACCCTACATTTGATAGAAAACAAAATAGTGGTAAGATAACCGCGCACAATAACCCCCTCTGTTATAGTCATAGCTGCTTGTCTTTGACAATCAAGTGACTCGATAACAGTGATAACCAATTTTATGTTAAAAATATAATAAAACTGATAAGTTGAAGCCTTAATGATTTTGATGATCGATAATTACGATAGCTTTACGTACAATATCGTACAGTACTTCGGTGAGCTAAAGCAGGATATCACTGTCTGGCGTAACGATCAGGTCAGCATTGAGCAGATTAAAACCCTTGCACCTGATGTCATTGTCATTGGCCCAGGTCCGTGCGATCCTGACCGTGCGGGTATTTCGCTGCAAGCCATTGAGACATTTAAAGGAATTATTCCCATACTAGGTATTTGCTTGGGTCATCAAGCGATCGGTCAAGCCTTTGGTGGTCAAGTGGTCAAAGCTGGCGAAGTGATGCATGGCCGCTTATCAGCTATCTATCACAACGAGCAAGGTGTGTTTGCTGGATTACCTAACCCGTCACAGGTTACGCGCTATCATTCACTCGTCATTGATAAGACAAGCCTACCAGAATGCCTTGAACTTACCGCATGGACACAGAATGCTGATGGTAGTATTGAGGAAATCATGGGTATTCGCCATAAAGAGTTTGCTGTAGAAGGCGTCCAGTTCCATCCTGAGTCGATATTGAGCGAAGCAGGTTACCAATTGCTCAATAACTTTTTACAGACTCATGGCTTGGCTACTCTGACATCCGATGAGCTACCGCAAGTTGGCTAGATTTGACTAAAATCACGTCGGTAAAAATACCGCTTTCATAAGCCTATGCCACATTTCACACAGATTCATATAAAAAATAATAGTAAGTGAGACCATAATGAGTACGACAAAAATAGAAGAAACGCTCACACCAGAGAGTGTTGCAAAATTGTCTGATGAGCAAACGCATCAATTGCTAACCACAGCTTTGGGTAGAATATTTCAACACATTGATTTAACCTTTGATGAGATGTATCAAGTGATGCTGATCATCATGCAAGGTAGATGTAGCGACGCAATGATGGGCGCTATCTTGACAGGCCTACGTATGAAGGGCGAATCCATCGACGAGATTACCGCGTCTGCCAGTGCCATGCGTGCACTAGCCGCCAATATTGAACCAAAGAACTGCGATTACTTGGTAGATATCGTTGGTACTGGCGGCGATGGTGCTAACTTGTTCAATGTCTCAACTGCGTCAGCACTGGTTGTTGCGGCAGCTGGTGCACAAGTTGCTAAGCACGGCAATCGCGGCGTCTCGACCAAATCTGGTAGCTCAGACTTACTTGAGCAAGCAGGTATCAGTCTTGCGCTCACGCCAGAGCAAGCAAAAGACTGTATCGAAAACCAAGGTATCGGGTTTTTATTCGCACCCAATCATCACAGCGCCATGCGTTACGCCAACCCCGTACGCCGTGAGTTAAAAGCGCGTACCATCTTTAATATTTTGGGCCCATTGACCAACCCTGCTGGCACGCCAAACTTAGTCATAGGTGTGTTTACCGCGCAGTTATGTGAGCCGATTGCTAAGGTGATGAAAAACTTAGGCGCACGTCATGTCATGGTAGTAGGCGCAAAAGATGGTCTTGATGAAATTAGTCTTGCAACCTCGACCACAGTCGCTGAGCTAAAAGATGGTGAGATATCTGTTTATGACATGATGCCAGAAGATGCGGGTATCGAATCTCAAACTCTTATTGGCCTCGATGTCGACTCTCCAGCACAAAGTCTTGAGTTGATTCGTGCTGCGCTATCTGGAGCTGACACTCATGACCGTGCTGTACTTAAAGCACGTGACATGATTGCGCTAAATGCAGGTGCCGCGATATACACTGCAGGACTTGCCAGCAACTACCCTAACGGTGTTAGCCAAGCACAAAAAATCATTCAAAATGGCGATGCTTTACGAAAACTTGAGTCTTTAGCCAACTATACCCAGCAGCTAGTTGCTCAAGGTTAAATTATAAGCACTCATATACTGTCTATAGTCAAAGAAATCTAAAACGGATACAAGGCAGCCATTTAGTAGTTATTAATAGCTTTCTGACTATATTTACATTTAACGATATTCGGATACCAGTATGACCACAACCCATTCAGACATACCGTCAGTGCTACAGCGCATTGTCGCCACCAAAGTAGAAGAAGTAAGAGCCGCTCGCGAAGCATTGTCTCTAGAGGACTTGCAAGCACAGGTCGCAGCTGATGATAAACCGCGTCGAGGTTTTGCTGCGGCGCTACGTGCTGCTGGCACTAAAGAAAATGGTATCGGTATCATTGCTGAGATTAAAAAAGCCTCACCGTCTAAAGGCATTATCAACCATAACTTTACCCCTGCTCTATTTGCGCAGCAGTATGAGCAAGCAGGCGCTAGTTGTCTGTCTGTATTGACCGACCGTGATTACTTTCAAGGCGATGACAGTTACCTTATTCAAGCGGCTAATACCTCAAGCCTACCGATATTACGTAAAGACTTTATGATTGATGTCTATCAAATCTATCAATCTTACCTAATGGGCGCTGACTGCATCCTAATCATTATGGCTTGCCTAGATGATGCCCAAGTACGAGAGCTACATGCACTCAGTATTGAGCTGGGTATGGACGTATTGATAGAAGTGCATACCAAATCTGAGCTTGAGCGTGCGCTAAAATTGCCACGTTCAGTACACAATATTTATGGTATCAATAACCGTGATTTAAATACCTTCGATGTTGACCTGCAAAACACGCTTGATCTTAAGAAGATTTTAAACGACGCACTTGCTGCTGATAGTGCTGAGCAAAAACCACTTATCGTGACCGAAAGTGGTATTCATAGCAGTGATGATATTCGTCTTATGCTAAGTAATGATATTCAGCACTTTCTAATCGGTGAGCAATTTATGAAAACCGACCATCCAGGGCAAGCGTTACAATCCTTACTTGCGGGCGTCGCAACAGACGGGTAAAGTAACTCAATAATTTATGCTTAAATATATACTAATAGCTTGAACAATATGTGCGCTATAGACATAGTTCAATCAACCATTCATCAATCAACGATACGTTAACTTTTATGTCAAACTCTCTGTTTTCAAAAGAAATGCAAGACCAGCTCAAAGAACTCAAAGGCCAGCTGAGCAAAGGCCGTGATACCAATTCACCTGAAGGTGAGAATCAAAAGCCAACTGAACCGGTGTCGCTACCGACTCAAAAACAAGTAAAAAAGACAGTTAAGCAGCTAGATAGTGAACATATCGATGACGATAAAGTTCTATTTATGCAAGCCATGCACGGTGTCAATCAGTTAGAAGACAAAAATGTCCGCTCACCTGCCAGCGCAACTAAAGCAGGTGAGCCTGATGCAACGACACTATCAAAACGTGCGGCGGCTCAAGGTAGTGAAGCCAGTGATTTAGGCGCAGGCTTGTCAGATATGCAAGCACTACTGAACCCTGTTGCTGCTGAAGCTTATTTGTCTTATAAGCAGCCTACACTGCAAAATAAAATCTTTGATCAGCTCAAAAAAGGCAAGCTGCGTTGGTATGATGCGGTAGATATCCATGGCTGTACAATAGAAGAAGCTCGCGAAGCGATGACTCAACTATTGAGCCAAGCCAAGCAGAAAAACGAAACCATGGTAAAAATCGTCCATGGTAAAGGTAGCGAAGCGATTCTAAAAACTTGTATCAATGGCTGGTTACGTCAATTGCCAGAAGTATTAGCTTTTTGCTCTGCGCCACCAAAAGATGGTGGTAACGGTGCTGTACTAGTACTACTTAAAAAACCTAAAGCAGATGGCGAATAGGTCTATTGTTAGTGATACGGTACTATATAAAAAGGACTGCTTATTTGCAGTCCTTTTTTTATCAATCACTTATGGTCTAGAGGTAGACTGCAACGATGTTTCCTTCAATGAACGCTCTCTTTAATGTACATTCCATTTAATGTGAGCTTCTCACCTTTTATTAATATATAGACTTGAGCACCTTCTAATTAGCAAAGCGAAATCACTATGAACATACAGACTATTGAAAACATTAACGAACTAGAACAGCAAATTGCTGCACTGATTACCATTGAACCAAGGTTCGCCCCTGTCCATAAGCAGGTCGGCACACCTAATCTTAGGCACAACGCAGGTGGGTTTGAGCAGTTGATGAGAGCGATGGTCGGTCAGCAGCTGTCTCTTATACACATCTCCGAGCCCACGAGACGGACTCCTATCTC
>CAJXUF010000108.1 GCA_913061175.1 uncultured Psychrobacter sp. | reverse complement strand
AGAGACAGTGAGTAAGCTGCAATACGAAACCATTCCGCAGTTAGAACGTCGTATTCATGAGTCTGACTTGGCTGAGCAAAAAGAGCAAACAGGCGAAGGTAGCGGTGTCAAATTGCTACGTAATAAGGTGACAGACAACGAAATCGCCGAAGTGGTTGCGGCCGCGACTGGTATTCCAGTCAGCAAAATGATGCAAGGCGAGCGTGACAAGATGATCGCAATGGAAGAAAAGCTCCATGAGCGTGTCATTGGTCAAAACGAAGCAGTCGAATCGGTGGCCAATGCGGTACGTCGTAGCCGTGCAGGCTTGTCCGATCCAAATCGTCCTTCTGGTTCGTTCTTATTCTTGGGACCTACTGGTGTTGGTAAAACTGAGCTGACCAAATCACTAGCAAACTTCTTGTTTGACTCTGAAGATGCGATTGTACGTATCGACATGAGTGAGTATATGGAGAAACACAGTGTCAGCCGTTTGGTAGGCGCGCCTCCGGGCTATGTCGGTTATGAAGAAGGCGGTACATTGACTGAAGCAGTACGCCGTAAGCCATATAGCGTCATATTGTTTGATGAAGTAGAGAAGGCGCATCCTGATGTGTTTAACATCTTGCTGCAAGTATTGGACGATGGTCGCTTAACCGATTCGCAAGGTCGTGTAGTAGATTTCAAGAACACCGTGATCATCATGACCAGTAACTTGGGTTCACATAAGATCCAAGAGATGGTTTGTGAAAGTTTCGAGGATATCAAAGCGGAAGTAATGGATTCTGTTGGGCAGCATTTCCGTCCAGAGTTCGTCAACCGTATTGATGAAATCGTAGTCTTCCATCCGCTTGGTATGTCGCAGATGGCAGGTATTGCTGATATTCAATTGGATCGCTTGCGTCAGCGCATCCAAGAGCGTGAGATGGATATTGAGTTGTCAGCAGATGCGATGAATAAATTGGTTGCCGTGGGTTATGACCCTGTTTATGGCGCTCGTCCTTTAAAGCGTGCCATTCAACAAGAGATCGAAAACCCATTGTCATTGAAGCTATTGGCAGGTGATTTTGTCGCTGGTGATATTATCAAAGTCGATGTAGGCGCCGATGACAAGCTAACTTTTGATAAGCTTAGAATGAGCTAATCGTATTGGCTTTGACGTCTTTATAACCCAACTGTATGTTTAAAATAAACCCCTTATCTACAATCGTAGGTAAGGGGTTTTTATTTATAAGGCACGTTTTACGTTACTGTTTTTTTACCGTTTCAATATCTCTTAAGTCTCAGGACTATGCTATAACTAAATCAAAGACTAATAGTATCAGTATCAATTGAATGGAGAAACAGACCGATGACAGCTCATATTGAACGTATAAATATACCTTTAACCTCGCCGCTAATTATTGCAGCATTGTTGTTTAGCACTGCCGCGTGCTCCAACCCTTCAGCAGTAAGTCCTAGCAATAACAAAAGCACTGCAACAGAGTATAAAGAAGTTTCCACTTCAGATAACGATGCTCAAACCACCACACAAAAAGATACTAGCAAGCCTGACTTTACCACTAAAGCAATCGCTACCTTTGATGAGCCTTGGGCCATGACAGCGTTACCCATTGCGGATAGCAAAGCGCCAAAATTGCTAGTAACACAAAAAACAGGGGAGCTATTTATCGTAGATACAGCGACTGGTAATAAGAGCAAAGTTGAAGGCGTGCCTAGAGTCGCTTACGGTGGTCAAGGCGGCTTAGGAGACATCATCGTGGCTCCAGATTTTGCGACGTCCAATACCGTCTATCTTAGCTACGCAGAAGCAGGAACAGGAGCTGATAGCAATAAATTTGGTGCTAAAGTCATCAAGGCGACACTCTCAGGACTAGAAACAGCCACACCTACGTTGCAAGATAACACGCCTATCTGGCAACAGTCTCCGAAAGTCACAGGGCAGGGGCATTATAGTCATCGTTTGCTGTTTTCTCCCGATGGCCGCTATCTATATATCAGTTCAGGCGAGCGTCAAGACAAAGACCCAGCACAAGACATGAATGGCAATCTGGGTAAGATAATACGATTGAGTCCTGATGGCAAAATCCCGACAGACAATCCGTTTACTGATAATGAGTTGGCCAAACAGTTTTGGACCATCGGACATCGCAATGTGCTTGGTATGGCATTTGACGATAGCGGACAGCTGTGGGCGCACGAAATGGGACCAAAAGGCGGGGATGAATTTAATATTATTGAAAAAGGTAACAATTATGGTTGGCCAGTGGTATCCAATGGACGCAACTATTCAGGTTTAGATATTCCTGACCATGACACAAAGCCAGAGTTTGCGGCACCCAAAATTACTTGGACACCTGTCATTTCACCATCTGCTATAAGCATCTACGCGGCTGGTACTCATAATGACTTTCCTAGCTGGCAGGGCAACGCGCTTATCAGTGGCTTGTCGTCTAAAGCGCTTATCGTAGTGGGCATAAGTGAAGACAATACCGCGGCTGAGCGTTATCGCTATGACATGGGAGAACGTGTACGCAGTGTGCTAGCAGTAGACGGGCAAGTGTGGGCACTTGAAGACGGTAATGATGCACAATTACTCAGATTATTGCCCAAATAACATCAAAATAATATTGAAACAGCATCAAATTAAAGACGTATTTACCTACCTATATATTTAATTATTTTAATAAAACTATCAAATTCTTTTAGAGTAAATTAATAGTTTTATCAAGTTTTATTTTGTAATAGATTGATAGTTAAGACCTATTTTGTTAAGGTAACGTTCCTTGAAATTTGAGACTTGCACATGGAAGAAGTAAAAGTAGGCAGATTAGGACCTTTTCCGCGGGTAAGTAAACCTGTGTTTATTACATCGTCACTGCTGATTGTTGGCTTTATTATTTTCGGTGCGTTTTTCACCGAAACAGCAGGGGCTGTTTTTAGTTTTTTACAAAATTTTATTACCGATAAGTTTGGTTGGCTATTCATTATTCTGGTCAATACAGCGCTTGCGCTTTGTATATACTTGGCAATGAGTCGCTATGGTGACATTCGACTAGGCAACCAAACAGAACGACCGCAGTACAATCTGTTCTCTTGGATTGGCATGCTATTTTCTGCAGGTATTGGTATTGGTCTGGTTTATTGGGGTACAGCCGAGCCGTTGTATCACTTTATGGCACCACCAATGGGTGATGCAGAGACAGTAGAAGCCGCCAAGCAAGCGATGAACATCTCATTTATGCATTGGGGTCTACACGCTTGGGCGATTTATACGATTGTAGCGCTATCTTTAGCGTATTTTCATTTCCGTCGCGGCCTACCATTATCGATTCGATCTACTTTGTATCCTTTACTTGGTAAAAAGATCTATGGTCGTTGGGGACACACGGTCGATATCTTGGCTGTGTTTGGTACGATGTTTGGTGTGGTTACCTCGCTTGGGCTTGGGGTTATGCAGATCAACTCTGGACTCGAAAAGCTGTTTGGTACGCCTAATAGTCTTACCGTACAGTTTGGCCTGATCGCTTTCATTACAGCGCTAGCGGCAGCTTCAGTCTTGATGGGTTTGGATAAAGGTATTAAGCGTTTAAGTGATATCAATATTGGTTTCACTATCGTCTTATTAGCGTTTATGGTCATCTTAGGACCAACGCTATTTATCTTTGATAGCTTTATCGAAAACATCGGAAACTATCTGACTGTGATTGTACCTCTAGGTACATGGGGTGAGTCTTATAGCGGTACAGATTGGCAAAGTAGTTGGACGATATTTTATTGGGCATGGTGGGTTAGCTGGGCACCATTTGTTGGTATCTTTATCGCTCGTATCTCTCGTGGCCGTACTATTCGTGAGTTTACGCTTGGTGTACTACTGATTCCAATGCTGATTTTGTTCTTTTGGTTTACCACCTTTGGCGGCGTTGCTGTTCATATGGAGCTTGCTTCTGCTGTGTCAGGTGTTAGCCCAGGATTGGTTGAAGCAGTACAAGCGGATTCTGGTAGTGCCATCTTTAAGTTGGTTGAGTACTATCCATTGGCAAAACCAATTACGCTACTGATTGTCGTCATGATTATGCTATGGTTTGTGACCTCGTCAGATTCTGCTAGCTTTGTCATCGATATGTTGACTGCTGGTGGCGATACCAACCCACCGAAAATCCAGCGCTTATTTTGGGCGACGACAGAAGGTGTTATCGCTGCTATCTTGCTAGCGGCTGGTGGACTGTCTGCTCTACAGGCGGCAGCGATCGTAGCAGGACTACCGTTTGCCTTAGTGGTCTTTGTCATGATGTATGCGCTACTGCGTGGTTTGAGTCGCGATCGTCTGATTCTATACAGAGCGCAGCAAGGCTTTATTACGGATGAATCAGCAGACCATAACTCAGCGAATGAGTTCGTCGATGAGCATTTGCTAAAAGGGCCACCTAAGATTGTTAAAGGTGACTAAGCAGTAGATAGCATCAAAACAGCTACTTAAGCTTTTGATAGAAGAAGCCCCAATTTATTCTTAAATTGGGGCTTCTTTATTGGGTAAAGATATTTAAATCTATTCAAGAAAAATTTAGATTATTAAAATATTATTGCTGCAATGTTACTACGATTTCTATACATTCGGCAGTATTTACATGGTGTTATATTTAGTGATTCGTTCATACCTTGGTATGGTTACGCTCTTTTTTGGGGATATACCTATGGATCATGTAAAAGTTGGCAGGTTAGGCCCTTTTCCGCGAGTAAGTAAACCTGTATTTTTAACTTCAGCATTACTGATTATTACATTTATTGTTCTTGGTGTTTTTTTTACTGAATCTGCCGGTACGTTGTTCAGTTTCTTACAAGGCTTTATTACCGATAAATTTGGTTGGTTTTTCATTATTCTCGTTAATGTGGCCTTAGGACTTTGTGTTTATTTGTCTATGAGCCGTTATGGCGATATTCGCCTTGGTGCTCAAACTGAGACACCACAGTACAGTCTATTTTCGTGGATCGGCATGCTGTTCTCTGCTGGTATCGGTATTGGACTTGTCTACTGGGGTACAGCAGAGCCCTTATATCACTTTATGGCACCGCCACTTGGTGAAAAGGAAACAATAGAAGCCGCCAAACAGGCGATGAATATTACCTTCTTACACTGGGGCTTACATGCTTGGGCATTGTACGCAATTGTAGCGCTATCCTTAGCTTATTTCCATTTTCGCCGTGGCTTACCACTATCGATTCGCTCAACCCTTTATCCTATATTGGGTAAAAAGATATATGGATCGTGGGGTCATGCCGTTGATATCTTAGCCGTATTCGGTACGATGTTTGGTGTGGTGACGTCACTCGGTCTTGGCGTTATGCAAATTAATTCAGGGCTTGAGAAATTATTTGGTATTCCTAATAATCTCACAATACAAATCGCCTTGATCGCCTTTGTTACTGCTTTAGCCGCATGTTCTGTCATGATGGGCTTGGATAAGGGTATCAAGCGTCTAAGCGATGTGAATATTGGTCTAACGGCTATTCTGCTTGGTTTTATGGTCGTCTTAGGGCCGACGCTTTTCATTTTTGATAGCTTCCTAGAAAATATCGGCAACTATCTTTCAGTGGTCGTACCATTAGGTCTGTGGGGTGAGTCTTATGAAGGTGAGGCAAACTGGCAGTCAGCATGGACGATATTTTATTGGGCATGGTGGGTAAGTTGGGCACCATTTGTTGGCGTGTTTATTGCTCGTATCAGCCGTGGTCGTACGATTAGAGAGTTCGTACTTGGGGTATTGCTTATCCCCATGACCATATTGTTCTTTTGGTTTTCGACTTTCGGCGGCGTTGCTATCCATATGGAGCTGCTCGCTGCTATTGATCCGGCGTTGGTTAGTCCTGGACTGGTCGAGGCGGTACAAACAGATTTTGGTAGTGCCATTTTTAAATTGGTTGAGTACTATCCATTGGCGCAGCCCATCACATTCATGATCGTAATTATGATCGTATTGTGGTTTGTGACCTCATCAGATTCAGCAAGTTTTGTCATCGATATGTTGACTGCAGGTGGTGATACCAATCCGCCAAAGATTCAACGTTTATTTTGGGCAAGCACTGAAGGCGTTATTGCTGCTGTTTTGTTAGCTGCTGGTGGATTGAGCGCGTTACAAGCAGCCGCTATCGTAGCAGGATTGCCATTTGCCTTGGTTATATTTGCCATGATGTATGCGCTACTGCGTGGTTTGAGCCGCGATCGACTGATACTATATAGAGCACAGCAGCATTATATTACTGAAGAATCAGCAGATCATAACTCGGCAGATAAATTTGCTGACGAGCACCTACTAAAAGGGCCACCTAAAATTGTAAAAGGTGACTAAAAGCAGATAAAAGTAAGACAGCTACTTAAGCTTTTAATAGAAGAAGCCCCGATTTATTTTTAAGTTGGGGCTTCTTTATTGGGAGAAGATACTTAGATTTATTCAGGGTAGATTCGGATTGTTGAAAATTATTACCGAAATGTTACTACCATTTCTATACATTCGGCAGTATTTACAAGGTGTTATATTTGATAATTCGTTCATACCTTGGTATGGTTACGCACTTTTTTGGGGATATACCTATGGATCATGTAAAAGTTGGCCGATTAGGCCCTTTTCCGCGGGTAAGTAAACCTGTATTTTTGACTTCAGCAATCTTGATACTGGCGTTCATTATTTTTGGCGCCTTATTCAATGAACAGGCAGAAGTGGTATTTAACCAAGCAAAAGCATTTGTCTCTTTACGCTTTGGCTGGTTCTTTATTGTCGTGGTCAATTTAACATTGGTCATGAGTATTTATATGATATTTAGCCGTTACGGCGATATCAGACTCGGTCATCAGAATGAGAGGCCAGAGTACAATATGGTTTCTTGGATTGGCATGTTGTTTTCAGCAGGTATCGGTATTGGGCTGCTTTATTGGGGCACCGCTGAGCCGCTGTATCACTTCATGGCACCACCATTAGGCGAGGCGGAGACAGTTGCCGCTGCCAAGCAAGCGATGAATATCTCGTTCCTACATTATGGTCTACATGTATGGGCGCTATATGGCATGGTTGCGCTATCGCTCGCATATTTTCATTATCGAGTAGGTTTACCACTGGCTATCCGTTCGACACTTTATCCAATATTGGGTAAAAAGATCTACGGCGGTTGGGGACATACGGTAGATACGCTCGCCGTATTTGGTACGATGTTTGGGGTAGTGACCACGTTAGGTCTTGGCGTCTTGCAGATTAACTCAGGCCTTGAGACGTTATTTGGTATACCCAATAATATTACGGTGCAGATTATTTTGATCGGCCTTATCACCATGCTAGCAGGGTTGTCTCTGTTTATGGGATTGGATAAAGGCATCAAGCGTCTAAGTGATACCAATATATTGTTCACTGTGATATTGCTAAGTTTTGTGATTATCTTTGGGCCTACGCAGTTTATTTTTAATAGCTTTGTAGAAAACATCGGCAACTATTTGCATCAAATCGTGCCGTTAGGCCTATGGACAGAGTCTTATAGAGGCGAAGAAAATTGGCAAGCCTCTTGGACGATTTTCTATTGGGCATGGTGGATTAGTTGGTCACCATTCGTTGGGGTATTCGTTGCACGTATCTCTCGTGGCCGTACCATCCGTGAGTTTATACTAGGCGTATTGTTAATTCCTATCACGATACTTTTCTTGTGGTTTACCGCTTTTGGTGGCTCTGCGGTAAATATGGAGTTGGTGGCAGCAGCAGACCCTAACATAGTTAGCCCAGGTCTGATCGAAGCGGTCAAAGCTGATACAGGTAGCGCTATCTTTAAATTGATGGAGTCTTACCCATTAACGGGTGCGGTCAACTTGCTCATCGTGGTGATGATTGTCCTATGGTTTGTTACCTCATCAGATTCAGCCAGTTTTGTCATCGATATGCTGACATCAGGTGGTGATACCAATCCGCCAAAAATTCAGCGCTTATTTTGGGCTGGTTCTGAAGGTGTTATCGCTGCTGTATTATTGGCAGCAGGCGGCTTAAGTGCATTACAAGCGGCATCGATTGTCTCAGGTTTTCCTTTTGCTATTGTGATCGTCGTAATGATGTATTCTCTATTGCGCGGTCTTAGTCGAGATCGTTTGATACTGTATCGTAATCAGCAATGGTTCACCACAGAAGAGTCAGCAGAGCACAACTCGGCCAATGAGTTCCGTGATGAAGAGTTACTAAAAGGTCCACCAGCACTTGAGAAAGATGCTTAAGCTTTAGAGTTTATTTCTTAGCTACAAAAATACCCAGCTTGTCATAAGCTGGGTATTTTTATGTATGTTCAATATTTTTAATAAAAAAGCTTTCAATACATCAGCTTTCAGTACAGCAGATCTCGATATAACCACTTTGTAGATTAGCTACATTCGCCTTTTGTATAACCAACAGCTTCAGGAATATTACAGGCTGAGCAGGCATTGCTAGCCGTTCGGTAGCTAAAAACTGATCCAACTTTCGTCTTTGCACAGACGGGTTCATATTGTGCCGTACAGATATTGTTGGCAGGGTTAGCGGGCGGGCATTGAGTAAGAGCACCTTCAAATGGCTGGCTGATATCAGGGTTGGATGGGGTAGATGTTTGACCAGATGTTCTGATATCAGACATAGAGCTACAGCCTGTTAAAGCTAGAACTAATATCAATATAAGTGATGATGGTTTGAACGAAGATTGATTAATTGTAGAAAATAGACGAGTAGATAGAGTTTGTTTCATAAGAAATGTCCTTATTAATAATATTCGATAGCGTCCTGTTATCGTTGATGGATTTGCTTACTGAGGCTAAACGCTTAAGCATTTATGGTAGCTCATTTGTCAGTAGCTATCTACTTAAACACCATACAAAAACCCCAAGCTCAATTGAGTTTGGGGTTTTGTTTTCTGCCATCAAATACTGATTTTACGACAGTATGTCTAAATCAAAGACATCTAAACTGACGAGATTTACTTATTCAGCTGGTTTGTCGTCTTGATTTAGCTGCACGTACTTGTCAAAGTTTTGAGCATAATCCGTTAAGTTATCGCTCAGCATTTGGCGATACTGTTTGACATAAAACTCGACAATATCGTCTTTTTCTTTGGCGAAATCATCGCCTTTGACGAATCCGATGGAGGCAACTGACGCGCTATAGCGTGCTGCAGCATACAATAAAGAAGCACCTACTTGACCTGAATGTGCTTCAGGGCCTAGCTGGCTGTTTGCGATACCAATGATAGCATCAGCACGTTGATAGAATGCCTGCATTTCAGGGGTGATTTCGATGTTAGCATCAGCATTTTGGTCTTGAATATTGTCTTGAGACATAAGCAACTCCTAATAATAAGTGTCAGTAGTTTTTAGTATAAAAATGGTTTGTAAACGTTTTAAAGTAGTGACTCTTATAAACCAGCGTCTGCTTTTAAGATATCAGCTTTGTCTGTTTTTTCCCACGTAAAGGCAGTCTCTGAACCTGGACGACCAAAGTGTCCAAAGGTAGCAGTCTGCTGATACATTGGTTGTAGTAAGTTCAACATACGGGTAATGCCGTAAGGACGTAGGTCAAAGTGCGTACGAATCAAGCGAATGATCTCATCGTTACTGATTTTGCTAGTACCAAAGGTATTAACAGAGATAGAAGTAGGCTCAGCGACACCAATTGCATAGCTGACCTGTACTTCACAGCGCTCAGCAAGACCTGCTGCTACGATGTTTTTGGCAACATAACGTACCGCGTAAGCAGCACTGCGATCTACTTTTGAAGGATCTTTACCACTGAACGCACCGCCACCATGACGTGCCATGCCGCCGTAAGTGTCAACAATAATTTTACGACCAGTCAGACCAGCATCACCAACAGGACCACCAATCACAAACTTACCAGTTGGGTTGATATGATAGCGTGTGCCAGCGTGCAATAAGTCAGCTGGTAGCACTTGCTTGATGATAGATTCCATCACCGCTTCTTGCAGATCTGACTGCGAGATGCTTGGATCATGCTGTGTTGATAATACAACAGCATCGATAGCGACAGGACGATTGCCGTCATACTTCAAGGTCACCTGCGCTTTGGCATCTGGACGTAACCATGGCAGATCTCCTGCGCGGCGCAGCTCCGACTGACGCTCCATCAAACGATGAGCATACTCGATAGGCGCTGGCATCAGTACTTCGGTCTCATTACTTGCATAACCAAACATCAAGCCTTGGTCACCTGCAGCTGTCTCTTATACACATCTCCGAGCCCACGAGACGGACTCCTATCTCG
>CAJXUF010000107.1 GCA_913061175.1 uncultured Psychrobacter sp. | reverse complement strand
GACTTTGCAAGCTTCGACGAAGCATTTGCTCAAGAGTTAAATCAAGATAATTAATCGTATTAAGTATTTTGATTCATTCTTAATTTGATAAAAAAGCCAGCCTAAGTTGCTGGCTTTTTTGTGCGTATAAAAAACTAAGAAAGGCATGGTGCTATTATCTAAAAAAATAGTACACTGGAATTATGCTCTAATTCACTACTCATAGAAGGATAATTAGCAAATGGCAGGTAAAACTCGCGTCGCCAAATATCAAGCAGATCGAACCAATCAAAAGTTATATTTCTGTCGTTTATCTTGCCAATCTGCAGGAAGTACCAATGATAAGCAGTTATACCAAGCCCATTGTGAGACTGCTATTTTTCATTTGCATGGTGCTTTATTAGCATTTATTCAGGAGTTGGGTCATTTCTATAGCTTAAATATGACAGCGCCAACTTTGCTCGATATTGAACAAGCACTGAGCGAGCGTACGCAAGTATCTCCTGAGATTCAGCGTTTGCAGCAATTACAGCAGCAAGGTTTTATCGCAAATATAGAACGTGCTTATCAGCGTTGTCTTTATGCAGTACCGCCAGATACTATCGTCGATGAAGCGCTAAGCAGTCATTCAGCGTCGCCAGACTTGATTGTCAATGTTGTCACTTTATCTAATCAATGGCTGCCTGATGAAACAACGATACGGGAATGGCGTAATCAGCTTTTAGAGCTAATCGAACAACTGCGTGCAGGTATGGTTGAATTCTAATAGGAAGTAAACCAGAAGATTTATTCTTTGATCGCTATTTATTGAACCACTTGAAAATATGATTAAGTAGGGTAGGTCATAGTCTACAGCGCATAAAAAAGGCTTATTCAGTCATTGCTGAATAAGCCTTTTTCTTATTAACTAAAAATAGTCTTGTTTGTTACTCTGGCATCGGAGGCATACTTTCAACGGGCGTCACTGTTAATGGATTTTCCGGTACGCTGTCATCACTACGATTGCTGCTTGGTTTCGTTGATGTTGGAGTGCTGGTATCTTCAGTAGGCTCTGGAACCGAAGGCTTACGCTGTTGGGTTTGAGTCTTGACTGGCTTGGCTGAGTTATTGGCATCATCGTTAGCTAGGACTCCATCATCAGTCATCTCTATGATACTTTGCTGTTGTTTTCTAGATTTTGAGCGATTATTGATAGATACCCATTGGCTTGGAGTGTCTTTGAGCTGGGCTTTCATAAAGTCCATCCATACTGGTAGCGCTGCCACACCACCATATTCACGGCGGCCCATAGTAGATGGTTGATCGAATCCCATCCATACTACTGTCGCATTGGTAGGATGAAATCCTGCAAACCACGCATCTTTGGCCTGATTGGTGGTACCAGTTTTGCCACCGATATCATCACGTCCTAATGCTTTTGCTCTTACCGCTGTACCGCGTTGGACTACATCGCGTAGTATATCTGCCATCTCAAAAGCGACTCTCGGTTGCAGTATACGAGGTGCTTGTTTGGCTCTCACATATTGTACGGCAGGCGCTTTTAGACGGTCTGATTGTGGACCTGCGTTATATACCGTTAAATCAAGCTCTTTATCTGTTGTTTCGCTATCATCATTACCTTCTAATGATGAATTATCGGTAGTTATTTCACTAGTACTATCATCAAGCGCTTCAATTGACTTCTCATACTCTTCAACTAAGCTGCTATTAACCTTTTCAAGTTTTTCGTTAAAGCATAGTGCACATGCTTGACGTGGATTTGCCTGAAACAACAGCTCGTTTTTATAATTGTAAATTTGTTCAATAAAGTAAGGTTGGACACGATGACCACCATTCGCGAAAGTTGAGTAAGCCGTAGCCATTTGTAAAGGTGTGGCTTGTCCGGCTCCAAGTGCTAATGACAAGGTTGTCGGCAGCTTTTCTTTATCAAGACCGAATTCATCTAATAGGTTGCGCGTACTTGAGATACCGATAGCTTGTAACAAGCGAATGGATACGAGGTTACGAGATAAATATAAACCACGACGTAAAGTGATATCACCCAAGAAACGTTCATCAGAGTTTTTGGGTTTCCAGTCACCTACTTGGATAGCTTTATCAGACACTATGGTATCTGGACGATAACCTTTTTCTAAAGCAGCGGTATAAACAAGAGGTTTGATGGTTGAGCCAGGTTGACGCCAGCCTTGTAGAGCGCGGTTGAACTTACTGTGGTTAAAATCAAAGCCACCAACCAATGCATTGACAGCACCAGTCTCTGGATTCAACGAAACCAAGCTGCCTTGGATTTTAGGTATTTGACCTAATTGCCAGTTGCCATTTGAAGTAGGTATCACACGAACGATATCGTTTTTCTTAACAACTTGACTGGCATTGCTAGGGTAATAACCAATACGGTCAGCAGAAATATATTTACGTGCCCACTTCATACCAGACCAATTAACGGTCACTTCTTCACCAGATTGTAGAACCGCATTAAAACTACGAGAATTGACTTTAGTCACTTTAGCAGGAGACATATTGCTGTAGCGTCGGAAGTTTTCGAGAGGTTCATCATTTGCTTCAGCCCCGCGCCAACCGTGGCGATGCTCGTAGGCAATCAATCCTGTTACTACTGCTGCTTCTGCATCTGTTTGCGCTTTACTATCTACTGTGAGACGTACGCGCCAGCCACCGTGCATGACTTGATCGCCATAACGTTCGACTAAAGAAGCTCGCGTCATTTCTGCCAAATAAGGCATATTTACATCGAGCTTTTCTTTATATAGGTTGATACCTATAGGGGAGTTGACCGCTTCATCGTACTGAGCTTTGGTAATATAGCCGAGCTCATGCATGCGTCCAACGATCCAGTTACGGCGAGTCAATGCACGGCTAGGATTGGCAACAGGGTTATACTTAGAAGGAGCTTTTGGTAGACCTGCTAACATCGCCATTTCAGCAATAGTTAGATTGTCTAATGACTTACTATAATATTTTTTGGCCGCAGCGCGGATGCCATAGGCGCCTTCACCTAGATAAATTTTATTGACATATAGTGTCAAGATATCGTTTTTGCTCAGTTCGTCTTCGATCTTACGCGCCAAAAATAACTCTGTTAGTTTGCGGTTTAAAGTACGTTCTGGACTTAAGAAATAGTTTTTAGCGACCTGCATCGTAATGGTAGAGCCACCGGTTTGGCCATCGTCATCAGTGACTGCTTCGGTGACAGCGCGACCAAGACCTTTAATACTAATTCCGCTATGCTGAAAGAAAGAAGCATCTTCGGCTGCTAAAAAGGCATGAGTTAAATCTTCAGGAATCTCATCAAAACTAACTGGTAACGATAAACGATTGCCATATTGGCCGATTAATTTATCATCACTACTATAAATCTGTAATGGCATTTCTAGTTTGGCTGTTTTAATTTCTTGCGTACTAGGTAGGGTTGGTGACAAATACATTGCCATCCCATAGAAACCAATAGGTACAGCAAGTGCTAGAACAACTGCCAATGCTAGGCAAGCGATAAAAAGTCCCACTAAAAAACGAATGAGACGAGCGGTAGCATTTTTCTTGGCCATAATAAGACTTATTAGTTAGAATTTGTAGCAGACAATATTATTATACCTTGAACAAAATGAGCAGGTAATAATAAATGTGTAAGTTAGCCTTAATATATTTTTAAATGCTTGAATCTATCAATTAAGTAAAGTATTGTATTCAATTATTACAAATAACTATCAGATTGTACACTTAATATAAGGTATAGAGTTTGTGAGGCTATTTACTTCGAAAAGTCGACATTTGATTGGTGTGGATATTTGTGCCACCTCAGTAAAGTTGGTTGACATACAGCGCCAACAAGGCATGTTCCACCTAAAATCTTATGGTATTGAAAGGCTACCAGAAGGTGTCGTCATTGATAAGCTTCTAGCAGATACAGAGGCAGTTGGCAACATTATAATGAGTTTGGCAAAACGTTGCCAGGTATCGGGTAGTAGTGCTGCAACTGCGGTCTCAGGGTCTGCAGTGATCACTAAAATCATTGATATGGATATGGCACTTAGCGATGTTGAGCGTGAGGCTCAGATACGTCTAGATGCTGACCAATATGTGCCTTATCCATTAGAAGATGTCAACTTAGACTTTGAAGTATTAGGACCATCTTTAGTTAGCGAAGATATGGTTCAGGTATTGCTTGCTGCTTCTCGCTCGGAAAATGTTGACCAACGTGTAGATGCTTTAGCGTTCGGTGGGATGCAAACGAAAGTCATGGATATCGAATCGCATGCAATTGAGCGTGCGTTTGGATTGATGGTGGATAGTCTCCCAAATGTACCAGAACTGGTGGCTTTGATAGACATAGGTCATAATCAAACTACCTTATATATCGCCAAAAATGGTGAGTTTATCTATAGTCGGGAACAGTTATTTGGAGGTGTTCAATTAACAGAAGCCATACAAAACCGCTATGGCTTATCGGCAGAAGAGGCGACGCTGAGTAAGCGCGAACGTACCTTACCTGATGATTATTATCCTGAAGTTTTGACACCCTTTATAGAAAACACTATTCAGCAAATCACTCGCTCTCTACAGTTTTACTTCTCATCAAGCCAATATAGCAGTATCGATCATGTGGTGCTCGCAGGGGGAAGTAGTTCCATTGCAGGTCTCGCTGGTATGGCACAACAAAAGCTAGGTGTAACTGTCAGTGTTGCTAATCCATTTACTAATATGACTATTGCACCAAATATTGATAATGAGCAATTGGCTATTGATGCTCCAAGTTTGATGGCTGCATGCGGTCTTGCGTTGAGGAGCTTTGACTAATGGCTCGTATTAACCTTTTACCTTGGCGACAAGAAGAACGTGAACGTCGCAACAAAGAGTTCATCACTTTAGTAGTTGCAGTTACATTGCTAACTTTATTGGCAGCCTTTGCTTCATGGAGTTATTTTAACAATGAGCTTGATGAACAGCTTGATGCCAACGCTTTGATCGAACAAGAAAACACTCGCTTAGACACCGCATTGACTGAAATTGATAGTTTAGAACAGCGTCGTGACGATATTATTTCACGCATGCAAGTTATTCAAGATTTACAAGGTCGACGTCCTGTCCCTGTACGCCTATGGGATGATCTTGCTAAAGCTATTCCACCAGCGCTATATCTAAATAACCTTAAACGTGAAGGCGATGTCTTAACTTTAACAGGTTTAGCAGATAATCCAAATATTGTATCAAGCTTAATCCGTAACCTTGATAGTAGCAAATGGATGGGTAACTCAGCAGTAAGTAACATTCAACAGAATATTACCGCTTATCAAGCTGCACCAGCTCTCAATAATACAGTTGAGACAGGTGAACAGCCACGTCCTGTGTATCCTGAAGACAGTTACGTACAGTTTATAGTGACGACTAAAGTCCAGTCAGAGACACCTAACCCTGATGACGCTGATACTAGTGCTAGTCTTGGAGGTGAGTTATGAAGCTTATCCGTAAAAAAAGCCTCACTAAAACCAAAAAATCTGCTTTAAAACCAAAAAAGCAATTTGATTTAAATGAGTTTCGCCGTAGCTTTGAGTCGTTAGATTCAGAAAATTATGGCAGTTGGCCATTACCAGTAAAAGTGACAGTAATTGGCCTTATTATTATCTTTATCGCAGCTTTGTCATGGGCCTTACCGATTAGCAGCAAAATTGATGCAATTAATGCTGCTGAGGCTCAACAACGAACCTTACTTGATAGCTATCGTGAAAAAGAGTCGCGCGCTCGTCATTTAAAAGCTTATCAGGCGCAAGTGGTTCAGATGGAAACTGAGTTTAATACTCTATTAGATCAGTTGCCAAAAGATACTCGTGTGTCAGAATTGGTAGAAGGCATAAACATGACAGGCGTTGGTAGTAATATCCGTTTTCAAGATATTTCGGTAGAGCCTGAGATTGAAAATGAATTCTTTATTGAGCAACCAATACGTATTGCTGCGTTAGGTGAATATCATCAGTTTGGCAGCTTTATTAGTGGTCTTGCCGCACTTCCTCGAATTATCACTATGCATGATTTTGAAGTCAGTAACCCGCAGCCTACTTTGGATGTTTTACCAGAGCTTAACTTAGTCTTGCAAACTAAGACTTATCGCTCTAAAGAGGCGACTCTTGAAAGTGATGAAGCCGTCCCTACTGATGCAAATGCAGGAGGCAACTAATGAATATTCAAAGAATGCCCATGCTGTTGGCTCTGAGTTTTACGGTTTTATCTATAGCTGGATGTAGTGATCGAATAGGTATGGCAGAGCAGTCAATGACTGATATCCGCAATCAGCCTGCACAGCCTATTGAGCCGCCACCCAAAGCTGAACTAGTAGAGGATTTTGTTTATAGCGCTAGTTCTCAGCGTAGTCCTTTTTTACCGCCAAGCTTGGTCAGTGTGCAAGGGGCTAGAACCTTTATTGAGGGTGTACGTCCTGATATTAACAGAATAAAAGAACCACTTGAGCAGTACGAACTGTCGCAACTGATTTTTCGAGGTGTAGTAATTTCGCCTGAAGGTCAGCGATATGCGTTAGTACAACGTCCCGATGGTTCAGTTGCCAGTGTTAAAGTAGGCGATTATCTTGGAATGAACGACGGCCGTATTGTTGAAATCACGCCGACCCAGATTAACTTGATTGAAATTGTGCCAGATAGCCGCGCAGGGTTTGTAGAAAAACCCCAGTCGCTGGTATCCCCTATAAGCTAAGTCGGCAGATTTTTTGAGGAATAAATAATGACAGTACGCAATAACAAGGTAATGATGATGAGCAACCGCGTTTCTTCTGCTTTTGCTATTTCAGCACTGGCAGTCAGTATGGTGGCTGTGACTAATAGTGCTTATGCTGCGCAGCGCATTGATAGTGTTTCTGTAGTACAGACTGCACCTGCAGTGACTCAAATGCGTTTGGGATTCACAGGGTTGCCAGTATTGCCTGCAGCTTATCAGCTTGATGATCCTAGTCGCTTGGTGCTAGATTTCGAACAAGTGCAAAATGGACTTAGCAGTCGTTTTAATGAATATAACGTCGGTGCAATCAATGATGTGACTACGCTAAGTAGCGATAGTACCACACGTCTCATTGTCGGTTTAAAAGAGTCAGGAAATTATACGACAGCGATTGAAGGCAATGATTTATTACTGACAATTACTGATCCTAATCGTCCAGTTATTACCAGCGACCCGATTCAAGATGTACTTAATAACAATCATAGTATGACAACGACCGCAGTCGTTACGCCTATTGTTGAGAACTCTACTGTACCAGTGGCACCTGTACGTACTACGAGCAAGGCAGTAGTAAAAAATGAAGTGCCAGCTGATACGATGGTAGTGAGAGTAAACCCACTATTAAATCCGCAACTCGCTGCTTCACAGGTAAGCAAACAGTATAGCTATGATGGACTAAGTGCAGTCAATTTTTCGGCAGGTAATGATGGAGGTGGTAATGTAAGTGTTGTACTTGCTAATGAAGCCATCCCAGTAGATGTACAGCGCCAAGGTAAAAAGCTTGTCATACGTTTGACTGGTAGCACAGTTCCGAGAAATTTATTACGTCGTTTGAATATTAATAGTGGTCTTGTTGATAGTGTTGATACTAAGAATCAGGGTCAAAACGGTGTCGTCACCATCAATATGACGGATGACTACGAGTATCAGGCTTATCAATCAGGTAACCAGTTAAATATCAGTATCAAGAAACCTGAATTGTTACGTGAGCCAACGCTTGAAGAAAGAGTCTATAGTGGCGAACCCTTATCGATGGAGTTCCAAGATGTTGAGATCCGTAGTGTCTTAGATATTTTGGCACAGTTTACTGAGATGAATATCGTTGCGAGTGATTCTGTTGCTGGCAACATCACTTTGCGTTTGATCAATGTTCCTTGGGATCAAGCGCTTGATATTATCTTGAAAAGTAAAAATCTTGGCAAACGTGAAAATGGTAATGTGATTTTGGTTGCGCCTTCTACTGAACTTGCTGAGCAAGAGGCTCGCGAGCTTGAAGCGCAGCAAGCTGTTGATTCGTATGCGCCTTTACGCAATGAGTATATACGTCTGAACTACGCGAAAGCACAAGATGTATTGACTCTTATTTCTCAAGGTAGTGGATCATCTAGGAGCAGTAATAATGATAACTCCAATCGTACTGATGATAACAATACGTTATTATCTAATCGTGGTACGGTAACGATTGATGAACGCACCAATACTTTGATTATTAAAGACGTGGCTGACAGCATTGAAAATATCCACAAACTAATCAGTAAAATTGATATTCCTGTTCGCCAAGTCATGATCGAAGCACGTATCGTTAGCGCCTCTGATACCTTTAGTAAAGAAATTGGTGTACGTTGGGGTATATTATCAAACGGTGCAGCCAACAACCGTAGTTTATTGGTTGGTGGTAGCGATCAAACTCTATGGGATCTAAAAGATTTCGATGTAGAAACAACGACGGTCAATGGGCAAACGGTTTCTTATCCTTCGTATGATATTAGTCGCCCTGATAACTTAAACGTCGATTTAGGCGTTTCTAACCCAGCTGGCAGTATCGCTTTTGGTTTGCTCAGTATGTCTGATGTAATGCTCGATCTTGAGTTGTCAGCGCTACAAGCGGATAACCGTGGTGAAGTTATTTCTACACCAAAGATTCTGACCGCGGATAAGCAGACAGCGAAGGTTTCTTCTGGTACTCAGATTGCTTATCAAGAAGCCTCAGCAAGTGGTGCAACAACGACTAGCTTTAAAGAGGCTGCGTTAAGTTTAGAGGCTACACCAAACATAACGCCAGATGGTAAAATTGGTTTAAAATTGGTAATCACAAATGGTACTCCGACTATTATTAATAGTCAGGTTGCAATTTCTCAGGATTCTATTTCAACCAACGTCATTATTGAAAATGGTCAAACTGTCGTGTTAGGTGGTGTTTTCAAAAACCGTACCAATAACGAAGTAACTAAGGTCCCTTTCTTAGGTGATCTGCCTTATATCGGTCGTGCCTTCCGTAAAGATGTACGAAGCAATACTAAAGAAGAGCTACTTATCTTTGTGACTCCAAAGCTTATTAATGATGGTACTAGCCGTATTAACTGATTTAGTTTTTTTAATCTTTCATTGAAAAAGTAAGCCATAGTGCTTGCTTTTTTTATGCGCGAGATTAGTGGTTTTCGTGTTGCAATATCTATGTATGTACCGATGAATGATGTGCTCTAAATTTTACTCACAATAATCACGGCTCATTACTAGCCAGAATAACAATGACGTTGTATCATACCTAATTTAGCTGAGTAAGTATTATGGGGCAGGAATTACCGTCGGTGTTTTTAGTGGGTCCGATGGGAGCAGGGAAGACGACAATCGGAAAACTGCTTGCCAAGCAGTTAGGTCGCACTTTTGTAGACAGTGATTGGTATATTGAATCGCAGACAGGTGCCGACATTGCTTGGATATTTGCCAAAGAAGGTGAAGCAGGTTTCCGTGAGCGTGAAACGCGTGCCATTGATGAATTGACCCAAAACTCTCAAATCGTATTGGCGACCGGTGGCGGTGCAGTCATGTGTGTTGAAAACCGAGAGTTCCTAAAACAGCGTGGCATCGTCGTTTATCTTAATGCACCTGTCGAGGTGCAGCTGGCACGTACCTCTAAAGACAAGTCTCGACCATTATTGCAGCAGCCTAATCCTAGGAAAATACTGCAAGATTTGTATAGTGCGCGCGATCCACTCTATCGCCAAGTCGCCCATATTATTATGCCTACTGGTCACACGTACCCACGCCATATGGTCAATCAATTGATGCAGCAGCTAGAATCATTCGTCGATTGCACTACAGGCTCATCGGCGCACCAAGAAGACTAGTAATAGACTGGCAACTACGATTGATATGTAGACTCAATTACTTTTACCTCATCGAAAATGCTTTAGGAGTATCACATGGTAATGCCGTTTCATGATGGCCTAATAGTTCATACGCAAAGTCATGATTATCCTATTGTCATTACTGAACAGTCTGCGACTGAGCATAGCAGTATGGCGAAGCAGATCACGCCTTATATCAGTGGCCGTCAGGTTTTGATTGTTACTAATGACACTGTGGCGCCTTTATACTTAAAAGCATTAGAAGATGAGCTAGCAGAGCAGTTTGTAGTAAAGGTATGCGTACTGCCAGATGGTGAACAATACAAAAATCAGGCAAGTATTGATCAGATTTATGACTGTCTCTTATACACATCTCCGAGCCCACGAGACGGACTCCTATCTCG
>CAJXUF010000106.1 GCA_913061175.1 uncultured Psychrobacter sp. | reverse complement strand
CGAGATAGGAGTCCGTCTCGTGGGCTCGGAGATGTGTATAAGAGACAGATATCTGCGCTCAAGCCCACATGGCAAGCCGTCTCCGATAGAGTAGTTGTATAGGTAATACTGGCTCAATTGGTTGTGACCGATTGAGCTTTAATGTTATGAATAGGGTCTTTAGCGAGTACTTTTCAGCTTATAAGTTGTTAAAACGCGAGGTTATGCTGTTTTGTAAGATTAAAATAAAAGTAAAGATTCATACTATTTAAGTATTGACGGTTGGCTTAGTGCCAAAAGTGGGCTGTGGTAACGCCTTGCTAGGAAGAAAAATAATGATTGGCTAAAATTACAAGTCGATGGCCAACAGTTATTTTTCTTTATTGAGCAACTTGTTAGACTCTGTAAATATTGACGGCATACTGGATAATGCCAAAAATGCAAGTTGCTCTATATCTAAAGCAGGCTCAGAGTTGAAGTGCTTGTAATATCGCATATAATCAGGCCACTCTTCAATAAACCGACTTTCTCCATGTACCAGCTCATTTCGCAAGTCGAATAGCCACGTAATTTTTTCTTTCCAACCATTATTTTGCGGGAGTTCTGATACACCATTCACAATAGATTTTTCAACAGATCCTCTGTTCCCATAAAGCGCATCAAGAGCTACAAAATATTGAATATATGACTCGATATCTTTTGAATTCATACCTTTGTTAATAAAATGTGCGCATTTATTAATTCGATCTCTCTGTTCTTTTGGTAACCTAGCTTCCAGCTCATACCATGCTTTAATTTTATTTATGTCCTCAGCGTTTAATACCTTTTCCTCTAAATAGTATGGTAAGAGTTTACCTATTTCAGAGGTTGTAAACATATTAATATTTGAGTCTTTATGCGGAATTTGCATTGAATGCGAGTAAGCTCTTGCCATTACTTTGTGAAGTCTATTTTTAGTGGATACAGCGTAAATGACAGAAAATAACTTTCTGAGTTTTAATGATGATGAAAATCTACTACCACTTAGTGTGCCTCTTGACTCAGTTATAAATAAATACTCATAGCTTAAGCGACTAAATTGAGTTGTCTCTCTATCTTTATAATTGCCAGTTTCAGGGTTTATATCATTGGTTACATATCCAATATCAGATAGTCTACTCCAATAACTTTTATCAGATTTATGTATGACATGGATTCTTTCTGACTCAATGAAAAATGTGTCTCCCGATATTCTTGGTGCGGTGTATATAACACACCAATCTGTAATAGAGGATTTGACATTTTTTATTATTTTTTCTAATAAGTACTTTGCAAAGTATTCAGTATTAGAAACTGAACGACATTCAAATAGTGTTTTCTTTCTGCCAAAACAGACATCATCACTATTAAAAACATGCTTATCCACACATATTTCACGTAAAGTACTTCGTACGCTAGTTTGAATAGATTTATGATCACAGTCAGAAAATGAAGGATATTCAGTGATAATCATAAAGGATATATTTTCTACAAGTTTATAGGCTGCTTCTGTATACCACCACTCAATACCAAACCCACCAAAACTAAATGGATCGGTTCTCCCTGCGGAAAACTGTTCCATACCAAGCTTTTTATCTTCAGGTTCATTTAGGAGAATGTTCTTGGTAAGGGCAATAACTTGACCAATTAATTTTTTCATTACGCGAATACCATTTTGGAATGAGAATAATCTAACGTCTCACTAAGAGGCGAAAAATGGTTGGCTAAAATTAACAAAAAAGGGAAAACCAACTGTTTTTTCGTCCTTATTTGACACTTTATCAAACCACAATCTCCGTAATCACCTCAGTTTTCACCGAGTTAGCGATAAAGCATTGCTCATGCGCTTGATGATGCATTTTTTCCAGCTGCTCTATGGTCGGCTGCTTATCACCCGAAAATGTAACCTGCGGTTTTAATATCACTTTAGTCATTGAGATTTTACCATCGCTGTCTTTTTCCATAGTGCCTACCGCATTGTCTATGTATGAATCAATCACATATTTTCTTTTTGCGGCAATAGATAAAAAGAATAGCATATGACAGCTTGAAAGAGAGGCAACAAAAGCTTCTTCAGGATCTACATTTTCCTCAACAGAATAAGGCACCGGAACAACGTGAGGAGAAGACGAGGCTTGCACGATGACACCCCCATCAAAAACCCATTTGTGCTCTCGGCTATATTTATTATCAATATAGCTTTCTTGGCTGTCTCTAACCCAATTGATTTTGGCAAAGTACTCTGACATTTGAACTCCGTATTGAAAGTAGCCTTAGGTTTTAGTGTTTATGCGACACTCTGTTTGTATTGCATTATTGCTTTATTGGACTGAGGCGCTACCTGCTCGCTATATTAAGGATACCACCATATTTTTTAGGAACTAAGTCATCTTGGCACTCACCTGTTCGGATCAGGCCAAGGATCTTTAAGGTCGAAGCAGAGTCTGGCGGTCGCCTCGTGTTCGATGCTGGAGATGCAAATATATAGCTGAAACCAAAGCAAAAGGCGACACCATGATCGACATCTCCGATCCTTTAAACGACCCACAATGGAAAGGTCCATTAGAAGCGGGTACTAAAAAGTACCTAAACGATGTCGCAGCATTAGGTCTAGACCCTCAAGCTGTCTATGAAAAAGCCAAAGAAGCTAGTGCGGCTTGTAAGGTTTAAACGACATTACTCATTTATTAATCATTTAGGAGAGTAAATCGTGAAAGCCACTATGAAATGGGGAGCACTATTTACTTTAGCCAATGATCTTGATGAATATTGAATTGATAACAGTCTAGTTCATTGAAAAATGACTAAACTTTTTTAATCACTAATGCATCTAATATACCTACTAAAAAAGGGGGCGACTTATCTTAAGTCGCTCCTTTTTATATCTCATCACTTTTAGTCGTTTAGACCCTTTCGAGTCCACGCAAAAACTACTATTCCTCTCATTTTATAGCTATGACTTCAGATGAAGTTGAGTAAGTATCATCTCTAGAGTGTTGCTAGTCTTCCGACCCTTAGCAAAAAACTCCTAAGATTGTATTAATGGTTCAGTATCGGCTAGAAAAAGTCACCTTTCTTTAACTTTCATAAAAGTACGTAACGCTATAACTCGCTATTATCTACTTATTCAATAGAACGACGTTCAATTCAGATACCTTCAACCATTCAATAAACACGCTTACTTATAATTAGCCTAAAAGGAACTTACTATGAAAAACTTCAACATGAAAAAAATCGCTATTAGCTCACTATTGGCCGTATCTACTTGCTTTGCTATGATCGGTCCAGCGAATGCGGCCCAACAAGTTGTCGTGGTCAAAGACAAACATCAAACAAAACAAGCGGTCGTCGTGAAGGCAAAGCCCAAAGCGAAACAAGTGGTCGTGGTTAAAGCAAAACCTAAGGCCAAGCAAGTTGTCATAGCGAAAGCGAAACCTAAAGCCAAAAAAGTAATCGTCGTTAAAGATAAACATCCAACACAAAAAGTGGTCGTTGTGAAATCAAGATAGATCAAGTAAGACTGATACCGTATACAGCTTATACAGAACCCGCTATATTAAGCAGGGAACATCACTACCTCATCGCCCTCCTGCCATGGCTGAAACTTAGTCATGGCTTGTACAAATAACGGGT
This sequence comes from uncultured Psychrobacter sp., assembly GCA_913061175.1. GTDB lineage: Bacteria > Pseudomonadota > Gammaproteobacteria > Pseudomonadales > Moraxellaceae > Psychrobacter. Next base: position 6,671 of record CAJXUF010000106.1, on the reverse strand, counting down.
GTTCCAACCAATGTTGTAGCCACAGCTGTAGCTTGGGATAATGCAATTCATAAAAGACATCACGATCTACATGGGCAAATTGACGAACGAACGGCATGATACCGATATCAGCAACGGTCACGCTATTGCCTAGTAGATAGGTATTCTTAGTCAATAACGCTTCTAAATCCTGCAGAAAAATTTCACCTTTTTGTCGATATTCTATTTGAGTCATCTCAGGGTGACGATCGGCATATTTGTAGCGATCGAGCCACTGCTTAAACTCATTGTCGTTTTGTGCTATCAGTGCATTAGCTTGAGATACAACGTTTCTATCTAGCAGTCCCTGAGGATCGTTTTGCTCAAGCGCCCACATCATGATCTCTGCACTCTCTTCAATGACGGTCCCATCCGCTAACTGTAAAACTGGCACCGTGCCTTTTGGACTAATCGCTAGCATCTGCTCTGGCTTATTCTTTAACGTGATTTCTCGTAGCTCTACTGGCAACTCGGCGAATATTAGACCGAGACGAGCGCGCATAGCATAGGGACAGCGACGAAAAGAGTACAAGCGAGGCAACGAGGTGTTCATAGATTCCTCCATAGTTGAATAGGAATTAAGCAATAGGTACAAAGCAAAATTAGCAGACGCAAATCTACTGACATCGATAGTTATTAAGGCGCTGTTTAATAGGTGACAGACTTATAATTGGCCATAGTTTCTACTAATGACTTTGGCAAATAAGCATCTTTCAGGTGCGCGTGCGGATAATGCTGCTCAATCCACGATTGATAGTTATAGACAGTTAGCGTACCACAATATAATAAATATAGAACCTGTACACCGATGCTACGCGACAGACCCATTACGCAATGAAAATTGATAAGCGTGATGAAGCTATCTTTTACCTGATTATCTTCTACCTGACTACCCTCTACCCAACTCTCATTATTAGCGGTTATCGCTTGTATCTCTGCCGATTGTATCAACGCATCAATTTGTTGAAATAGATCAATATAGTCTTGGAGCAATACGTCATTTAATGGCTGCAAATCCAACAAAGGCAAATATAAATAATGAACAATCGCATTCATGCTACCGTGAGCGGCTATTTCAAGATTATGGGTGTGGCTAGATATCTCAGCGGCCAAATCAACAACGATAATCTGATGGCAAACTGCAGGCCAATTGCTTTCTGACAAACTCGGCAATTCTAATGAACTGGAGCCAAACAACCAATTCGTTAAATGACTACTTAGATCCGTCTGCATCAATCGAGGTGAAGCAACAACTTTGACCTTGTCATTAATAGCATACGGCGTGAGTGGATACTTTTGATTTTTGGAGAAAACTTTAAAATACCACTGCCCTAAAAGTGACATGCCATTATAAATAATAATGATTGGCGCAAACTTAATCCAAGTATGTAAGGTCAGTCGTCCGCTACTGGATTTTTGAAACCAGCGTATATCCCGTATTGGCTTGACCTGTTGATAGGCACAAGCCAACATCGTAAAACTGATCAACCAATATGAAGCAATAATAATGGCTAAATCTTCTACAATTTCAGACGCTATCATACTCATATTAGCAAAGTAAAACCCTGCCATTGCTATCAATAAGAATCCTATTACTCCCAGTGTCAGATGCTTGATTACCAGTGCATTTCGGATTCGATTTGAGAGTATAAACACCAACACTGCCAATACTGCTCCGCCGAATATATCTAACAAATGATGTTGATACGTCAACACTGTCGACAGTGCAACCAATGTACATATGCCCACCAGTAATAACCGATAAAGCATTGAACTCCATCTCTTTTTAGACGCTACAACATCCCATAATGATACGCCAAGCAACATGGCATAACTGACATGCAACGATGGTAGCTGATTAAATGGCTTGTCCACCAACTGTAAAAACTGATAGCCAAATTGCGTCCAATCATCAGGTATTGGCCGACTGAATGAGAAACGAGCGGGATAAAAATAGAAAATTAAACAGGCAACACTGGTCGTCAGAATTAGACGATAGGACAGTAAAGATAACTGTATAGACGTACGTACTAAAAAAAAGCTAATAACAAATAAAACCAACGACCAGCTATAAGGAACAATCATAGCGGGAATGAAAGGAATCATGCTATCAAATGGCGTGGCTAGATTATGAATTTGCGATGGGTAGAGTGTATATAAAGATACGCTATAAACAGTCGTCAAATTATAAAGCAAATAAAATATCGATAACGCAAGAACTAGGTGTTTGAATCGATTTAAATTTGATGGAGTTTGCAACACCTAGTACCTCGTTTGGCTATTGAATAAAAATTTCAAAAAACTTTGGCAATATAATCATAGTTAAAGTTGTCATAATAGCAACTTATTGTTGGCTAAAAACTGCCTAAACCCATTGGAAATACAGTGGTTTTGAACTTATACTTGACTATTTTCCGGACTTAGAAGGATTTGAGAAATGCAGTTTTTGAGGATGATAAGTCAGCAGTTAAGTCGATTTACGGCATTGGTTATTATTTTAGCGGCCGCAGTGACATTTATAGAGCCTGCGACTTTTTCTTGGGTGACAGGTGATACCCAAGTCATCGTTCTGGGTGTCATTATGCTCGCAATGGGTATGACACTAGGTAAAGAAGACTATAAGGTGTTGGCCCAGCGCCCGCTTGATATTTTTATCGGTTCAATTATCCAATATACCATTATGCCGATATTAGCGATTAGCGTGGCTAGATTGTTTGATTTATCGCCTGGGTTGACACTGGGTCTAGTATTGGTTGGTACTTGTCCTGGTGGTGTGTCTTCAAACATTATGAGCTACCTTGCCAAAGGTGATGTGGCGTTTTCGGTAGGTATGACCACCGTATCAACCATCATTGCACCGTTAGTGACGCCACTTTGGCTCAATTATTTGGTCGGTCAATCTGTAGAGATGGATGGCTGAGGTATGTTCCGCTTTATGCTATTAGTGACATTGTTGCCAGTCGCTATCGGCTCTATGTTAAACATACTATTTCAAAACAAACACTGGTTTAATGATGTACGTGCAGTGATGCCAGGCGTGGCTGTATTGGCCTTTGCCGCTATCGTCGGTGGCGTTGCCGCTGTATTTGGCGATCAGTTCTTGCAGTCAGGGCTAGTCGTTATCTTGGCCATTGCAGTACACAATATTGTCGGCTATATATTGGGTTACTACTCAGGGGCCTTATTTGGTATGAGCAAACCCAAAAAACGCACCATATCTATCGAGGTTGGTGTACAAAATGCAGGGTTGGCCACGGGCTTAAGCACTAAGTTTTTCCCTGGCAATGCAGAGTCCGCCATCGCTGCCGCCGTCGCTTGTATTTGGCATTCTGTTTCTGGCTCTATATTGGCCAATATCTTCGCTTGGTGGGATAAGCGTCAGGAAGCGAAAAATCCTACCGTCATTGAGACTGAAGAGACCATAGAGCTTGGTAAACCAATTAGAAATCATTAGTACCGAGAAAGGTAATGCTCAGTAAGGTAATACTGAACTAGGTGATATTGAACTAGTTAGTAAAGCTAAAACGCTATGAGTTAAAATACTATGCTAGATTATTGTTTCTAGCATAGTATTTTCTAATAAAGCACCTTCTAATACAGAGTCTTTTAACATAGATTTTTTTAACATAGTGTTTTCTAATAAAGCACCTTCAAATATAGCGCTCTTCAGCATAGTATTTTTAGCATAGCACTATCGATAATTTGCATGAACCGCTAGCCTCTCTTCTAGGTTCTCACTTAACGTAGTCTACCGCAACTCATTTCCAAAACGTTTACGCACCTGACGCAAGTATAAAGCTGGTGCAATACGCCACAGTAAACTGCCAAAGCGTGAGATAGGGTCCGGCAATATCCAACGTTTGCGCCGCTGCAAACCTTGATCGATCTGTTCGGCCATCCACTCAGCACTACGCATATTACCGATCATTGAGCGTGGATGCTTTGCGATACTGCCATCACGGCCGAGCGCGTGGTTCTCGATAGGTGTATCAAGAAAGCTGGGATAGACCATAAGAATATGTATACCCTCAGACTCTAGTTCCAAGCGCAATACTTCAAAGAACTGGGTCAGCGCACCTTTTGCCGCACAATACGCTGCCCGTCCAGGAACTGGCATCCAACCAGCCATTGAGCCGATACAGATAATTTGACCTTTAAATTCTCGTAGCATCGGTAACGCAGCCATGGTCAGCTCCACTGCCCCCTGCCAATCTACCGCCATTACTTTACGGAACACCGCAGGATCAGTCTGATGTGCTGGTGATCGATGGGTAATCCCAGCATTATTCACCAATAAATCAAGACGGCCAAAGCGCTCGCTAACTTGCTCAATAAGGGCAGCAATATCATCAATTTGAGTGATATCAGTGACGACTGTCATGACTCTAGCAGAGTCCTCTAACTCACGAGCACGGGCGATCAGCGCTTGCTCATCTATATCAGCGAGTACTAAGTGATGTCCAGCAGCATACCAGTGCCGTGTCATTGCCCAACCAAGTCCTGATGCAGCACCAGTGATTAAAGTAACATTTATTGATGACATTGATGGCATTAATGATTTTCTCCCTATCAAGGTTTACGCAATCCATTGCATTCGATGAAGTACTCGAAGGTTTCGGCAGACGTTTTTGCCAAAGAGTAACCAAACTCTTCTTTGAGTCGCCTGTTACTCAGTACTGGGCGATAACGCAAAAAATTAACTTGTTCTGGTCCCGTTGGCTTACCACCCCATTTTGCCACTTGTAAGCCAGCCTTAACCAAACCCACTGGCAGGATCAGTAGTGGTTTGTTAAGTCGGTTTGCGATATCCCTCATCGTCAGTGCGCCATCGCCTGCCATGTTGTAGATGCCAGTTTTATCCTCGCGAATTCCTATTTCCATAGCACCAATCACGTCTTGATCCCAAATAAACACAAAGGGCGACTCACTGCCTTTGAGCGCAAGCACACGCGGTGCCATAAACAGACTGGTAATTTGATTGCGCGTATCAGCGCCTAGTACGGTGCCAGGTCGAAAGATCAGCTGCTGTAATTGTGGATGCTGCTCGCGAAAATCTGCAAGCATTTCCTCGACCTGCCTTTTGTGATTCGAGTAAGCAAACTCAGGATTACCGCGTAGGGCATCTTGCTCATCAATCCATTCAGGGTTGTCAGCATGATAGCCGTAGGCAGCACCCGAGCTGGTGAGCGTTATATGTGCGACACCTGCTTTGATGCAGCAATCAATTACGTTGCGCGTGCCATTGACATCGATATCATAGTCACGAGCACGATCTTTGGACGCTTGTAAGATAGAAGCGAGATGTACAACATGAGTGATGCCCTCTTCTTTTAGTAGCGTTGCCAAACCCTCATCACGCACATCTAATACGTGGATTGGAAAGTCTAGGTCATCACGCTTGCGAATATCTGTGCCGACGACCTGATAATGAGCAGCCAGACGATTGCCCAGTTGATGGCCGATGTAACCTGCTGCACCAGTGATTAATATACGTTTATTCACTATGCTTTTATTGATTACGCTTTTATTCATAGGATATCCGTGCCCAAATTTGTGAAAGTGTCAGTCCTGACACCAAATGCCATACACCCCAGAATGCCGTGATCAGCATCATGCCGCCTGCCTCTGGAAAAAAAGTAAATAAAATAACCAGTCCTAGCCCTGAGTTTTGTATTCCTACTTCTAAAGTCACCGCGCGCCGATCCGCGACTGGCAACTTAAGCATCAGCCCCATGCCATAACCTAAAGAAAGCGCCAAGAAATTATGGCCAACGACCAACCAAAAAAAGCTATGGAAACGCTCTAAAAATAGCGCGAAATTGCTAGAAAAAGCGATTGCCACAAAAGCCATCAGCACGAGCAAGGAGAAAATACGTAATGGCTTTTGGATACGTACGACCAGATCAGGTAAGCGTCGCCCCGTTACCATCCCTAGCACTAAAGGTAACGCTAACACTAATAGAACTAGTATCAGAATACTGCTAGGCTCAATCGTTATCTTTGTCAGATACTCACGCGTGTATGGGTTAAGCCAACCATAAAAGGCAAAATTGACTGGCGTTAATATAGCCGCAGCGAGACTTGATACCGCAGTCATGCTGACTGACACCGCAACATTACCGCGTGCCAGCCAAGTCATAATATTAGAAAAACTACCACCTGGGCAAGACGCGACCAAAATCATTCCTAGCGCCAACTTGGGATCGATATTCAACGCCCATGTAAACAGACACGTAGCTAAGGGCAGTAGAAAAAATTGAGCGAACAGACCCGCTATCGGCGCAATGGGAGACAAAACGATACGCTTAAAATCTTCGAGGCGTAAGCTCAATGACACGCCGAACATCATCAGCGCCAAGATCAGATTAAGCAGAATTAAGCTCCGTGGCTCAAACGCCACTGCAGCTATCATACCTCTAATGCCAATACAGGCTGTTCTGTTTCGAGCTCAGCAATATGCTTGGACAGCGTTTCTAAGTATTCATCTTTATTCACGTAATATGCCATACGCGCAAGCTTAATATAATCATAGCCCCCATCGAGCGTTTTGCCTGCTCGCTTACGTTTCACTTTATTGAACTGTTTAACGGCTGCTGTATTTTGCTGACGCTGCTGAATATATAGCTGTCTCTTATACACATCTCCGAGCCCAC
>CAJXUF010000105.1 GCA_913061175.1 uncultured Psychrobacter sp. | reverse complement strand
ATCTACACACTGCATATCGTCGGCAGCGTCAGATGTGTATAAGAGACAGAGCCACAATACCGATAGTAGTGACAGCAGTGCTGTTCGCAAGCTTGACCTTGTCGATGCGATGATGGACGCTGCTGATGATAGCATCAGTGATGAAGACGTCGCTGCTATCGAAGCTTCAGCCTGCCCTACTTGTGGTTCGTGCTCTGGTATGTTTACCGCCAACTCGATGAACTGTTTGACCGAAGCTTTAGGCCTAGCACTACCAGGTAATGGCTCACTGCTAGCTACTCACTCATTGCGCCGCGAGCTATTCTTAGAAGCGGGTCGTACCATTGTTTCATTAGCCAAGCGTCGTTACGAGCAAGATGATGACTCTGTGCTACCACGCTCTATCGCTACCAAAGCCGCCTTCGAAAATGCCATGAGCTTAGATATCGCCATGGGCGGTTCGACCAATACCATCTTGCATTTACTTGCTGCGGCCAATGAAGCAGAGATCGACTTTAAGATGGCTGATATTGACCGTTTGAGTCGCGGTGTGCCTTGTCTGGCAAAAGTAGCACCTGCTTCACAGAAATACCATATGGAAGACGTGCATCGCGCTGGCGGTGTCTTTGCATTACTCGCTGAACTTGATCGCGCTGAGTTACTAAAGACTGACGTGCCAACTATCCATAGCGCAACGATGAAAGAGGCCATCGATAAGTGGGACATCATGAATCCTGACAATCATGAAGCTCGCGCACGCTTCCTTGCAGCACCTGGTGGCGTACGTACCACGGAAGCATTCTCACAATCAAAAGAGTGGTCAAACCTCGACGTCAACCGTGAGTCAGGTTGTATCCGTAGCGCCAAACACGCCTATTCTACAGATGGCGGCTTAGCCGTACTATATGGCAATATCGCCGAGCGTGGCTGCGTGGTCAAAACCGCAGGCGTCGACGAAAGCATCTTGACCTTTACTGGTCGTGCACGTCTATTTGAATCACAAGATGATGCGGTTGCTGCGGTATTGGCTGATCAAATCGTTGCAGGCGATGTCGTCATCATTCGCTACGAAGGCCCTAAAGGCGGCCCTGGTATGCAAGAGATGCTGTACCCAACGACTTATCTGAAGTCAAAAGGATTGGGTAAAGAATGCGCCCTACTGACAGATGGTCGCTTCTCTGGTGGTACATCAGGTCTATCAATTGGCCATGCTAGCCCAGAAGCTGCTGAAGGCGGGGCGATTGGTTTGGTTGAGGAAGGCGATAGCATTCATATCGATATCCCAAATCGTACCATCAACATGAAAGTAAGTGATGCAGACTTAGCCGCTCGCCGAGAAGCCATGGAAGCGCGTGGACGTGATGCATGGAAGCCTGTCGACCGTGATCGTCATGTCTCGCCAGCATTACGTGCTTATGCGGCTATGACTACCAGTGCTGATACTGGTGCCGTACGTGACGTGAGCCAAGTGGAGCGCTAGTCTGTAAGCTATCAATGCTCCAGACATACTGATAAAAATATTAAGCCTGCGCAATGCAGGCTTTTTTTTCACCAAAAAACAACGTAGCTGTCGTTTTGATAACTATTTTTTGCGGTAATTATTTTATTTTGGCGTCATGATAAAGAGCATCAATGACTGACTATCAACTATTGCTGTTAATTGTCATCGATATCTAAAACTACTTTTTCAAAATCGACCCTTAAAACATAACGACGTGCGTAAACCTTATGATTGAAAAATATAACTTATTCTTATTAATCTGCGGGATTGCCTTTTTACTCGGGGCCTTGTTTCCTGTTATTTTTAAGCGCACCTCTATTTCATTACCGATGCTCCAAGTCAGCTTCGGTCTGATGATGGGCTACTGGTGGACGTCTTTATCCTTTTTAGACCCACTTGATAACGGTTTACTCATTGAGAAGCTGACTGAAATTGTTGTACTGGTCTCATTGGTTGGTGCTGGTATTAAAATCGATACTGAGTTGTCTTGGCGATTGTGGCGACCAACAGTAAGACTGCTACTCATTACCATGCCTATTGGTATTTTTGCGATGGCAGTCTTGGGGTATTACGCGTTTGGTTTGAGCCTTGGTGCAGCTATTTTATTAGGTGCAGTGTTAGCACCTACTGATCCAGTGTTAGCTTCGAGCATTCAGGTGGGACCTCCCAATACAGGAGGAGAAGACACACCGCGCTTTACCTTAACGTCAGAGGCCGGGTTGAACGATGGCCTGGCTTTTCCGTTTGTGTATCTAGCGATTAAGATTGCAGAAGCATTCAGTGAAGGCAAAGCCTTTACTTACGAGATGCTATGGTCGTGGTTTACTCATGATGTTTTGTGGAAGATTGGCGCAGGCGTAGTGGTAGGTGTATTGGTTGGTAAAATATTGGCCAAAGTCGTGTTTTCTAAACACACTCGCGAGACGACCATTTCGCAAGGCTATGTGGTTATTGCGTTGACGCTACTAGCCTATGGACTTGCCGAGTATGTACACAGTTATGGTTTTATCGCTGTATTTGTGGCTGCATTTGCGTTTCGTCGTTCGGAGTGTGAGCATACTTATCATCAAAAACTGCATGATTTCGCTGAGCAATCAGAAGGCTTACTGATGTCATTAGTGCTGGTTATCTTCGGTATGTTCCTAGGTCAAGGGCTGCAGGCAGGTGTCGAGTTGACATGGCGCGTCTATATCGTCAGCTTTACCTTCCTATTACTTATACGTCCGATTGGTGGATTTATTGCCTTATCAGGACTGAACTTACCTCATACCGAGAAATACGCGATATCGGCTTTGGGTATTCGCGGTATCGGTACCTTATACTATCTGTCCTATGCGCTCAATCAAGGATTCTTCGCAGATGAGGATGCGCTCAAACTATGGATTGTTTGTTCGATTGTCATTTTGACTTCTATCTTTATCCATGGTCTCAGCGCATCAAGATTACTCAAAATGACACCAAACAAGCAGCATTAAAATTAATGCTGCTTATCTTTGAAACAGAATCAATTCACGATTAAAACTAGGGCGTGTCCTCATTTTAAAAATGGTGATAAAAATGAGATAAATTGCCGTCAAACGAGGAAAATAGTGCAGATAATATCGAGATATTGACCAACTATTTGACTATGTTTGGCAAAATTTAGCTATTTTTAACCCATTTAAAGGACACTCGTTTGAATTGAGGACACGCCCTAGCATTATTAAAGTATCTCTTCTACCCAGCTCAAGACGGCTTCTATCAGCGCAAACTGACGAACATCATTGAGCATGGTGGTATCAAAATTATGAATAAAAGCAAATGACAATTGGCGCTCAGGGTCGCACCAAGCAACCGATCCGTTATATCCCATATGCCCAAATCCTGATAAAGCAGGACTCTTTCTTTTATCCGTATCATCGTTGTTAGCATACAAGTTAAATAATCTATGATAGCCCAATCGCCATTTCATAGCTGCTGGCATAACCGCATCTAAACCCTTAACCTGCGGAGTAGATAACTGCTCAAAAGTAGCACTATCAATCAGTGCCTTTCCTTGCCATATACCGCCATTAGCGAGCATTGCATAGATCGTTGCCAGTGCTTTAGCGGAAGCGACACCATTTGCCGCTGGAATGACCGCCTGTAATGTTTGGCGCTTATGATAATCAAGGGCATGTTTGCCAGCAGGTATCAGCGCCGCCTTATAGTTTTTTAGATTGAGCTGACTGGTATTAAAATATAAGCTATTGATACGCGCAGTATTTAATACAGGCTGTGCGTTATCAATATCAGAGCTATCTAGATTTTCATCAAGGCTGTCATCAAGGCTATTTTGCGTCTCAGCTGCACGCTTATCATTTATCATTTTCTGCTGCCAGCAGTGATAACTAGGTAAGCTTGCATAAGTACGTAAAGTCTCTTGAGAGTCTACTTTTAAGGTTGGTTTTTGACGTCTCGATTTTAATTGAGAGCTTGTATCCTCTGTTTCTTCAAAATCTTTGGCCAATTTTGCCACCTGATCTACTTTACTATCTGGCACACCAAAATAGCAGCTGTCGGCAATACCCAGAGGCTCCGTTAGATACTGGCGCAGTGCTGCAGCGAATTGTAAGTTCGTAACCACCTCTACTACGCCGCCCAATACCCAACCGTAGACCAATGCACTATAAGCGCTGTCATATTTGGGCGCATCTTCGGGAGAAGTAATGGGCATCGCTGCAATGTGGCGCAGCATCGTATTCCAATCGAGTACCGTCTCACTATCGACATCGATACTTTGAATCGAAAACAAATCGGCCTGATGTGACATGACTTGTCGCAACGTAATTTGGTCTTTGCCGTTTGCAGCAAATTCTGGCCAATAATGGGCAATAGGTTTGTCATATTCAAGCAGCTGCTGCGAAACCAGCACATGAACCAATGTTGCCAATACCCCTTTACCAGTAGAAAAATTAATCGCCAACGTATTGGGCTGCCACGACATATCAGGACGCGCCATACCTGTACTGGCTTGCGCAATGCACTGACCTGCTTGATACACGGCCACAGCGCCGCCAGCAGGTGCATCATCAAGCTGTAAATCTGTCAGTAGTTGCTGTAATTTGTTTTGAAAGTCAACGTTTATAGATGTATTAGAATTTTCTGTATTATGATCCATTATTATTACCTTGCTCCAGTGATATGAATTATTCTGTTTTTAAGATGATAGTAAGACGTAAGCTATAGTCAAAGAAGTTTAAAACGCATACAAGCTAGCTGATTACAGATTACACAAGTAGTTCTTTGACTATATAAAATATTTGAACCAGTATAAATGAATTGTGAGCCAATAAAAAAGGCCACCCATTGGTCGCCTTTTTTATTATTTGTTTCAATGATATTTTTAAAGTTTACTAACGTCTAAACGTCTAAGACAGCACTAATATTCAATGCCACAAATCTCGTTAACGCGGTACTAGCAAACGATTATGAACTTCTTGTTCAAGCTTAGTCAAACCATGACTGCGACCACGTTCCATCGCCGTATCCATCTTACGTCCACGCAACCATCCTGCCCGCAGCGCTATTGCAGCTCCTACTCTATTGCCCGACCCACAGTGCATAGCGACTTTTTTGCCATGGTGCTGGCGCAATACATTATCAAATGCCAATATCTTAAGCTGCTTTAGCTCTTTAGCACCGCTGATAGGCAGCTGTTCGTAGTGCATACCTGCTTGCTCAACTGCTGATGCCTCATCAAAGCTTAACTCGTCATCAGGCTGCAAGTTGATGACCAGCTCGACGCCTGCTTTCGCTAAAGCCGCAACTTTTTCGTCGTCTAATGCACCGCACACGATAGTGTTTGCATCTGGACGAAAATATGGCTCAAAGATAACGGCCAAATCAATGCCATTATCGGCACTAACATGAATGTTAGCGCCGCTATCGTTAGCAGCGACCGTATCAGTCGCTATCGAGTTATCTGTTTGATCTACGTCTATCGCGTTTTCTTCTGAAGGCATGTTTTGTGAAGTCATAATAATAAATATGTACGTTAAATATGGCTGTTAAATAGAAGCTTTATGATGTTTATACTACTTGCTGTCACTCTTTAGTGTTACAACACCCGCCAAATGAGGTTTATTGTTTTTAGAGCTATATAGTCCAAACTCACAAGTATCATCTACGTTTGTAAGTTGAACTACTGGCTCAGCAATCAACTCTACTTCAGCTGGTAAAAAGATAGGCAGCTTAAATGAGACGTCAATCGTGTAAGCATCAGGCAAGTCGCCCATTAGAGCAAGGCACTTAGCCTTTGACCACATACCGTGTGCAATCGCTTTAGGGAAACCAAACGCGCGTGCTGATAGTGGATGCAAATGAATCAAGTTAAAGTCGCCTGAGACAAAAGCATAACGACGACCGATATCTTCTGGCACTTCAAAAATGCTATGAACACCTTCTTCGTTTACTTCAGGCTTGACCATGACCGGACGCGGTGTGCTCTTTTTATCTTTACTGCTAGGTTTTTTGCTACGTGATAAATAAGTTGACGTGCCTTCCCAGATGACTTCATCTTCTGACTTTACGATAGTCACAAAGTCAAACTGCTGACCTTGGGCATGATCGCGCAGGTTATCAAAAGTGACCGACATTGCTACCGTTTCACGCTCTCCAATCGGGCGATACTGGGTGACGCTATTATCAACGTGAACAAGACCCAACATAGCAAATGGGAATGGCTCTTTGACCATCATGTTCATCTGCAGCGTCTGTGACAATACTGAAAAGTAAGTTGCTGGCACTTTGCCATCATCAGCAAAACCGCAAATTTTACGATAGTCATCTAGGTTTTCTTGATCGATATGCAAGTCATCTACATAGTAAGTAGATTGTGGCAACTGGTCTCTACTGACCTTGCCACCATTACCGATAGGCAATAAGCTTTTGACAATATTGGCATAAGTGGTGTGCGCTTTTGGCAACGCATCATAATGTTTGTCTGACATAAGTACATCCTAAGTGTGGCTTGAACAAGTTCTTTAATGTATATAAAGACAATCTGCAGTCATTGACTAAAGCCTACTATTAAATCATCTAATAAGCATTAAATTCAATCAACCTCATGAGTATCTTTAATAGCAAAAAATAGTTTGGCTATTGGTTCTTGTGTTTTTATCATAAAAAAGCCACCCTTGGGCAGCTTTATTACACTTTATCAGAGATTATTTCGTAAGCATATGTGATACAAACGAGAAATAATAGCTCATATGATACAACTACTTTCTCTACCTGCACCTTATTTCTCACATATACCTATCAATTAATCAATGTTATGCACCAAGTAAGCTTTGACCACAGACGCGAACCGTGTTGCCATTTAGACCGCCAGACGCAGGTGAAGCGAACCATGCGATAGTCTCAGCCACATCTACTGGCAGGCCGCCTTGGCTCATTGAGTTCATGCGGCGACCAGCTTCACGAATAGCAAATGGAATGGCTTCTGTCATTTGGGTTTCGATGAAACCAGGAGCGACTGCATTGATCGTCATGCCTTTAGCATTGTCTTCTAATTGCTTGGCAGTTGCGTTAACCAAACCAATTACCCCAGCTTTAGAAGTGGCATAGTTGGTCTGACCCATGTTGCCAGCGATACCTGAAATTGATGACACACATACGATACGTGCGTTTTCTTTCAGTACGTCATTGTCCAACAAGTAGCGATTCAATCTAGCGATACTGCCCAAGTTGATATCAATGACCATGTTCCACTTTTTCTCATCCATTTTAGCCAACGTCTTATCACGAGTCACGCCAGCATTATGGATGATTGAATCTAAACCACCACGTTTTTGGGCAGCGTCAGCGATTTCTGCACCAGCGTCTTCACTAGTGATATCTACTGTCAAAGCAGAGCCACTGATTTCGCTAGCAACTTTTTGTAGGTCAGCTTGCTGCTGCGGTACATCTAGACAGATAACATGCGCCCCTTCACGAGCCAATACACGAGCGATAGCTTCGCCAATACCACGACTTGCGCCAGTCACTAGCATAGTTTTACCGCCCAAAGGCTGGTTCCAGTCAACATCGACTGAGCTGCCTTTACTGACACGTACTACTTGTCCTGATACGTAAGCTGAACGAGCTGAGGTAAAAAAGCGTAAGGTTGAATCTAGGTTTTGTTCTGCGCCTTCTTCAACATAAATCAGCTGCGCTGTGATACCGCGCTTAAACTCTTTACCCACTGACTTCACAAAACCCTCAAGCGAGCGTTGAGCCATTGCAGATTCAATATCAGTGATGTTCTCTGGCGTACGACCAACCACAACCACACGGCCTGATTTTTCTACGCGGCGTGCAACTGTATGGAAAAACTCATAAAGCTCTTTTAGCTGTTCAGCATTGCTGATATTACTGGCATCAAAAAGCAGTACTTTGAATTGATCATCGCCGCCCGTGTTAGCTTTTGTCTCAACGCCTGCATCAGCAAGTGCGTCTTTGATATCATCACTGCTGTTTACATATACTTCGGCATGGACGTCTGACAGGATACGGGCAACAGACTCACTGACACTCTTGTCATCACCAGTAGCACGGCCAACCAATACGCTACCACGCACCAAACGCTCACCGCTTTCGAAACGATCAAGCGTCGTTGGCATCGGCAAACCTAAGTTTTTTGCTACTTTTTTGCCAATAGAAGATTGAACAAAATCACCGTAACGGTCTGACATAATATAATCCTTATAATTAATGATTCGTATAATAATAAAAAATGCAATGAATCTATTATATAGAGACATTGACATCGTAATTATTTAAATTTAGTAAATCGCCTCAAAACTAGCCTAACTATACACTTCCCTTATAAACAAGTCCAAAAACAGATAATGTCTACAACAATCTGTAAACAAGTCAGTATACAAGCCAGTCGTTTTTAGCAGCGTTAAGCGCCACTATAACATGTTAAAATCTGACCTATAGGTTATGGCATACTTAATTATTGATAACAATATATTATCAAACGTACTGTTATGCAATGCTAATATTTCTTACTAGCCAGTCTATTAGAGCGATGCGTCATGGTCATGAATCTACTACCGACCTCATACAAGCGTCACATAGTTTGCTAAAGAGATACATTAAGTGAATAAAAAACGCCTTATGATAAACAGCTGTATTGCGTAATAAATGATAATATTTGCTTGTATAAAATAACTTAACTATTTTTTATTGTTACCTATCACTTTTTACTTCTACCCATACTTTTTAAGGATAATATTATGAGTAATAAAAACAATCATCCAGATAGCCCTGTTGTTGAAAGTACAGTTGTTAAAGCAACGGATACAAAATCAGATACAGCAAAAAAAGAAACCGCTGCAAAAAATACCTCGACTAAAGACACCAGCGTTAAAGAGACTGCTAGCAAAAAAGCGATCGATGAAAAAGTAGAAACCACTGCTGCCAAAAAACCTGCTCCAGCTAAAAAAACTAGCACGTCTAAACCAGCTTCAAACCTGAATCGTGTTGCGATCTTAGGTGGTAACCGTATTCCATTCGCGCGCTCAAATGGATCATACGCTGACGTTAGCAACACAGATATGCTAACCGCTGCATTGGACGGTTTGGTTGAGCGTTATAACCTGCAAGGCGAAACCGTAGGTGAAGTGGTATCTGGCGCGGTCATGAAACTTAGCCGTGATATCAACCTTACTCGTGAAGCCACATTGAATACCGCGCTAAACCCACATACGCCAACTTATGATATCTCACAAGCTTGTGGTACTGGCTTACAAGCGACCTTTGCCTCAGCTAACAAAATTGCACTTGGTCTGATCGATTCGGCGATTACTGGCGGTGTAGATACTACTTCTGACGCTCCTATCGCTGTCGGCGATGGCTTGCGTAAAGTACTGATCAAACTTGGTGCAGCAAAAGACAACAAACAACGTCTAAAAGCACTAATGGGTCTCAATCCAAAAGACTTAATCGACTCACCACAAAACGGTGAGCCACGTACTGGCCTATCAATGGGCGATCATCAAGCGATTACCACGCTTGAGTGGAATATCAGCCGTAAAGCGCAGGATGAGCTTGCATTTAACAGCCATCAAAACCTAGCACGCGCTTATGACGAAGGTTTCTTTGACGACTTGATCACGCCATACAAAGGCCTAACTCGTGATAACAACTTGCGTCCAGATACTACATTAGAAAAACTGGGCAAATTAAAGCCAGTTTTTGGTAGAAAAAATGCTAACCCAACGATGACAGCTGCCAACTCTACGCCGCTTACTGATGGTGCTTCTTGTGTACTACTAGGTACTGATGAGTGGGCAAAAGAGCATGGCCTAAAACCACTTGCTTATATCGTCCATCAAGAAACCGCAGCGGTAGATTTCATTGGTAAATCTGGTACTACAGAAGGCTTACTAATGGCACCAGCTTATGCGGTACCACGTATGCTTGAGCGCGCTGGTCTGACTCTACAAGACTTTGATTTTTATGAGATTCATGAAGCCTTTGCTTCACAAGTACTATCAACCTTAGCTGCTTGGGAAGATGAGAAATTCTGTGAAGAGCGCCTAGGCTTAGATGCACCGCTAGGTTCTATTGATCGTAGCAAGCTAAACGTAAACGGTTCATCATTAGCCGCAGGTCATCCATTTGCGGCAACTGGTGGTCGTATTCTAGCCACTGCTGCTAAATTATTGGATCAAAAAGGTTCGGGCCGTGCACTTATCTCTATCTGCGCAGCAGGTGGCCAAGGCGTAACTTGTATCCTAGAAAAATAAGCTTGGTTACTTTTAAGTGGAAAAGATACGCTGACTTATTATTTTAATCAGTACATATCTATCAATAAAAAAATGCCCTTTAATTTATTTAAAGGGCATTTTTTATTGTCCGTACTTTGCTATGATAGAAAAGACCTAGATAGTAGCCTCTTAAAAAAGCCGATACGCAAAACAAAGGTAATATTTATGGGTAAGACAAAAATTTTATTAAGAAAAATGAGGCAAGTCATT
>CAJXUF010000104.1 GCA_913061175.1 uncultured Psychrobacter sp. | reverse complement strand
CATATCGTCGGCAGCGTCAGATGTGTATAAGAGACAGATACTAGAAGACGAGCCAGAAGCCGCTGACATTAAAGAGCAAGGTCTAGGCTGGCGCAATCCTAAAGGTCGTGGTAATGCAGGTGATACCGTTTCAAGTGGTATCGAAGGCGCATGGACCACCAACCCTACCCAGTGGGACCATGGTTATTTCGAGCTACTATTGAACCATGAATGGGCACTAACCAAAAGTCCAGCGGGTGCATGGCAGTGGGAACCAACTGACATCAAAGAGGAAGATCGTCCGTTAGATGCTCATGATCCAAGTGTCCGTCGTAACCCAATCATGACTGATGCAGATATGGCATTGAGCAAAGATCCTATCTATCGTGAGATTTCAGAGAAGTTCCATAACAACCCAGAATACTTTGATGAAGTGTTTGCTAGAGCGTGGTTCAAACTGACTCACCGTGATTTGGGACCGAAATCTCGTTACTTAGGTGCCGACGTACCGAGCGAAGACTTTGTATGGCAAGACCCTATTCCTACAGGTAATGCGGACTTGACTGCTGATGATATTGCAACGCTAAAATCGCAAATATTAGACAGTGACATTAGTCGTCGTGAGTTGATCATTACAGCATGGGACAGCGCTCGTACATTCCGCGCTTCGGACTATCGCGGCGGTGCCAACGGTGCACGCATCCGTTTAGCCCCACAAAAATACTGGGCAGGCAACGAGCCAGAACAATTACAGCGTGTGCTTGAGACATTGACAAGTATTCAGTCTGGCTTTGAGAAAGAGGTTAGCTTAGCAGACCTTATTGTGTTGGCTGGTAACACCGCTATTGAACAAGCAGCAAACGATGCAGGTATAGATATTACTGTACCGTTTAATCCAGGTCGCGGTGATGCTGACGCTGAAATGACTGACGCCGAATCTTTCGCTGATTTAGAACCACTACATGATGGCTATCGTAACTGGATTCAGGGCGACTATGCGGTATCACCGGAAGAGATGCTGCTTGATCGTACGCAGTTGATGGGATTGACAGCACCTGAGATGGTCGTATTGCTTGGTGGTATGCGAGTGCTTGATACCAACCACGGTCAGAGCCAACATGGCGTCTTTACTGAACGCGCTGGCGTACTTACCAACGACTTCTTTGTCAATTTAACAGACATGAACTACACATGGCACCCTGTAAAAGCAGCCGACAATACTGCTAATAGCTACGAAGTACGTGAACGTGGTACAGGAAACGTCAAATGGCAAGCAAGCCGTGTAGACTTGGTATTTGGCTCTAACTCTATATTACGTGCTTATGCTGAGCTATACGCGCAGGATGACAACTTAGAGAAATTCGTTCGTGACTTCGTCCGCGCTTGGAACAAGGTTATGAATGCAGATCGCTTTGATATTGCCAAATAAACTGAGCTTGAAATTGGTCAATACCGACTAGTTAATAGTAGTAAATATTAATAGTAATAAATAACTTTATAACTGACGAACAGCTATCTTTCAGAAGGTAGCTGTTTTTTTATGCTTAGTTTTTTATGCTTAATAATGACCGCTCTTTATGAGTTGTTAGATCAAATGGCTTCACTGACTAGACAGCGTTTACGGAACGAATAATTTTTTAGCATTGCAAAATACAAGTTCTATATTCATAATTATCATAAATTGATAGCTATTTATTATATACAAGAATAATAACTTTGTTTTACACTACTTTATTACTGTATGTTCAGACATTTTTACTTTCATATACAGACGAGGTTTGTATATTTATACAATAGGATTAAGTTATGGCAATCGACGTAGTGGTCAACCAACGGCATTTGCAGATTCAGCTCAAACAGCTAGAAACAGTATGGCATACGGTGATTAACGGTTATAACTTAAGCCAAGCGGCGACCGTGCTACATACCAGTCAATCAAGCTTATCAAAGCATATTGCTGCGCTAGAAAATCAGTTAAAGACGGAAGTGTTTGTGCGCCAAGGCAAACGCCTGACGGGACTGACCACTATGGGCACAGCGCTTATGCCGCATATCGAGTCTATCTTTGCTGAAATTCGTACCATTGAAAACCTAAGTTTAGACTTTAATAATCCTAATATCGGTACGTTGACGATTGCCACCACCCACACTCAAGCGCGTTATGTACTGCCGCAAGTGGTTAAAGAGTTCAAAGATCGTTTCCCTAAGGTAAATTTGATTTTGCAACAGGCAGATCCTGAGACCATCGCTCAGATGGTCATCCGTGGTCAAGCCGATATCGGTATCGCAACTGAGTCCCTGCTACATAATAATTATCTTAGATGCTATCGTTACTATGACTGGACGCATCGCGTTATTGTACCGAGTGATCACGAACTGGCTAGCCAAGAGTCTATTGATCTGCCCACGCTTGCCAGCTATCCGATTGTGACCTATCACGGTGGTTTTACA
Organism: uncultured Psychrobacter sp.; assembly: GCA_913061175.1. Taxonomy (GTDB): domain Bacteria; phylum Pseudomonadota; class Gammaproteobacteria; order Pseudomonadales; family Moraxellaceae; genus Psychrobacter. The sequence goes on along the minus strand of CAJXUF010000104.1, from coordinate 8,087 downwards.
GGACGCGGCGCGATTGACAAGACGTTTGATGAAGCAGGACTGGAGCCAGATATCGTACTAGCGGCGCTTGATGCCGATGTGATCAGCACCTATGTCGGTCTGGGCCTAGGTATTGGTATCATCGCAGAAATGGCATTTGAGCCAAGCCATTATCAAAACCTGACTGCCATACCCGTCGATCATTTTGGCCGCTTTACCAGCTGGATGGCGGTACGTGATGATGCAGAAATCCGTCAATATGGACGTGCGTTCATGGAGCTATGCCAAAAGCAATTTGCAAATTAATGAGCATTTGTTAAATAAAGTATCTCAGACTTGCTCACCCTTACTAGACTGAGCTGTGGATGATAAAATAGATTCTAGAACGTTATTCAATGTTTCTTTTATATATTATTCACACTTGTATTGATATTTGGTCGAATGAAGTTGACTAAATATCAATACATATTAACTTGCTCTTCTGTAAACAGGTGATACCGCTCATGGAAAAATTCGTAGCGATCATTATGGCAATTTTTGCCGCCCCTCTACTCATTGGCGGTGCTTATTTATTGTCCTTAGGCGGTAGTCCTTACTACCTCATTGCTGGCGTTATCATACTAACGACAGCTTTTTTATTGTTCAAAAAACACTGGAGTGCTTACGGGTTATATGCGTTATTTATCGTAGCAACCATGGCTTGGGCACTTTGGGAATCTGGGTTCTATTGGTGGGCGCTAGCACCTCGAGTTGGCTTCCCGCTTATATTTGGTTTGCTCATGCTACTGCCATGGGTATCCAACAAAATGCGTGGGCCTAAAACTCAAGTAGCTTCAAATAGCACACGAACCACAAACAACGTTAAGAAAAGCCCTCTGTATTATTGGGGTCTGCTCGTAAGCGTAATCGTAGGTGCACTACTCTCTTTTGGTAGTCTAGCCAATAATGCCACTGACAAACTCGGTGAGCTTGATTTGACTGCTGCAAATGATGACGAGCAAAACGTCAGCTCAGATGAGACGTCAGCTAACCTTGGTGATCCGTTATCAAACGGTCAACAAACGCCAGATGGTGAGTGGAGTGCGTATGGTCGTACTGATTATGGTCAGCGCTACTCGCCTCTCGATAAAATCAATACTGATAACGTCAAAGATTTAGAACTAGCATGGCAAATCCAAACAGGTGATGTTAAAGGTCCTAACGATGTCGGTGAGACCACTTATCAAGCAACACCATTAAAAATCGGCAACGGTTTATACCTATGTACCCCTCATAACTGGGTACTAGCGCTAGATGCCGACTCTGGTGAGACACTATGGAAGTTTGATCCTCAAGTAGAGGAAAACTTACAACGTCAGCACCAAACCTGTCGCGGCGTATCTTATTATGCGGGTCAAGCAACCAGTCCTGATACTATCTCTACTATTGCTAATAATTCAGCAGAGAATAGCAACAGTACAGCGAGCCCCGTGCAAGTACAAAAAATTGCTGGTAATACCTTTGAGAATGCATCTAAGCAATGCGATGCCAAGATATTTATTCCGACTTCTGATGCGAAACTATATGCACTCGATCCAAATACTGGGCAACGCTGCCAAGACTTTGGAGATGATGGTGCATTAGACTTGATGCATAACATGCCATTCAATCAAGCAGGTTACTATTATTCTACGTCACCACCAGTTATCGCGGGTGATACTATCATCGTAGCTGGTGCTGTTAATGATAACTATGATGTTAACTCGCCTTCTGGTGTGATCCGTGCGTATGATGTTAATACTGGTGAGCTTCTTTGGAACTGGGACTCAGGCGATCCTGATAATACAGCGCCTTTCGATGTCAATGATCCAACCCAAACTTACAAGACCAGCTCACCAAATTCATGGTCAGTCGCTACTGCTGATGAAGAGCTTGGATTAGCCTACTTCCCTATGGGTAACCGCACACCTGATCAGCTAGGTAGTTATCGAAATGCCGCTGAAGAGAAGTATGCAACGTCTGTTGTCGCTCTAGATATCGAGACTGGTGAAGCACGCTGGGTTCAGCAATTTGTCCATCATGACCTTTGGGACATGGACACGCCTGCTCAGCCGACCTTACTTGATCTAGATACGGCCGATGGTGTACAGCCTGCGCTGGTTGTACCAACCAAACAAGGCGATGTATATGTATTGAACCGCGCAACGGGTGAGCCTATTGTACCGATTAAAGAGCGTCCTGCACCGCAAGGCTATCTCATAGCGGGAGAGCACGCAGCGCCAACTCAGCCTTATTCTGGCTTGAGCTTTGAGCCTGAACCACTGACTGAAAAAGACATGTGGGGTGCCAGTCTCGTCGATCAAATGATGTGCCGTATTGAGTTTAATCAGCTCAACTATGATGGTCGCTATACTCCACCATCAACCAATGGTAGCTTGGTCTATCCTGGTAACTTTGGTACCTTTAACTGGGGCGGTATTGCAGTCGATCCTGAGAATGGCGTGATGTTCGGTATGCCGACTTACTTGGCATTTACCTCAAAACTTATTCCTAGAGACACGTTAGGCGATGCAGAGACCAATAAAGGCGAGCAAGGCGTCAACGCCAATGAAGGTGCGGATTATGCAGTAGAATTGGGTCCCTTCTTGTCACCATTAGGCGTACCTTGTCAGCAGCCACCATGGGGCACGATCGCTGGTGCTGATCTGGCCACAGGTGATATTGCTTATCAACGCAAAAATGGTACGGTACAAGACTTGTCTCCTATTCCTATCAAACTGGAATTGGGCGTACCCGGTATCGGCGGACCTATCATCACCAAAGGTGGCGTCGCGTTCTTGTCAGCGGCGACAGAAAACAACTTCCGAGCTTATGACTTAAAAAATGGCGACGTACTATGGAATGTTCGTATTCCAGCGGGTGGTCAAGCCACGCCAATGACTTACTTGAACTCTAAAGGTGAGCAAATGGTCGTATTGGTCGCAGGTGGTCATGGTTCAGTTGGAACAACCATTGGTGATTATGTCTTAGCTTATAAGCTTAGTGACCAAGATAAATAGTGTTGCATTTGGTTCTTAAGATAGTGATTATTTAATTTATCATTATCTTATAATCGACTAATTAGAGAAGCAGGTAACTTAGGTTGCCTGCTTTTTTTGATGCCATAGTGTAATGCTGCTAAATCCTTTTATGACCTTACTTACAGTTTATTTATCGCTTATTTTGACCAACGACAACCTTTATAAATACAGCGTAATAATTGTTAAGCGAGCTTAAAAACAGAGTTAGCTGGCTTTGTTATGATTCATTAACAGTGGCTAGTGGCACTTGAAACTACCACTGTCTATAAGCATATCAGTAGAAAATAATTTACACACTACTGGAACATTTATGAGTAACAAAATCCCCTTATCTTTCTTAGACCTCGCACCTGTGCCTCAAGGCAAAACCATCGCTGAAGGCATCGCCCAAACAGTCGAAACCGCACAGCAAGCAGAAAAATCAGGCTTAAACCGCTACTGGATGGCAGAGCATCACAATATGCCCGGTATTGCCAGTGCAGCCACCTCAGTACTACTATCGCATATCGGTAGTCGAACTGACCGTATCCGTATCGGTGCTGGCGGCGTCATGCTACCGAACCATGCCCCCCTCGTGATTGCCGAGCAGTTTGGCACTTTGCAGGCACTATATGGCGACCGTGTAGACTTAGGTCTAGGCCGTGCGCCTGGTACTGATGGTGCGACGTTTCAGGCACTTCGTCGACAAATGAAAGATGCAGAACGCTTTCCACAAGATGTGCAAGAGCTGATGTATTTCCTAGGTAATGATACAGATGGCAGTCCTGTACAGGCATTCCCTGGTGCAAAATCAGGCATACCGATTTGGATATTAGGCTCTTCTCTATTTGGTGCGACCTTGGCTGCACATTTAGGACTGCCTTATGTGTTTGCCTCTCACTTTGCTCCGCAAATGCTTGGACAAGCAATTGAGGCTTACCGTGAGCAGTTTAAACCGTCTGTCTATCTAGATAAGCCTTATGTCATGCTGGCCGCAAACTTGTTACTGGCTGATGATGATGCGACCGCGCAGTATCACTTTACCTCAGCACAGCAGAGTTTTGTACGTCTGCGTCGTGGTGAAACAGGTCAAATGCCTAAGCCTACTCACGACATGGACAGTGTCTGGAGTCAAGCAGAAAAAATGATGGTAGATAACGCATTGTCAGTATCATTCATTGGCTCTGTCGACACGGTCAAACCAAGACTCGCTGCATTTTTGGCAACCTATCAGCCAGATGAGCTGATTGTAACGGCCAATATCTATGACCAAGCTGCCCGTATCCGTTCACTTGAACTTACACCGGAGCTAAACTTATTTACTTTACAATGAAATGAGACACTTGCATAATTATTGATGAACCTTAACTGGATTTTTGACATGGAAGCAACTCCCATTATCGGTGCATCGCTCATGATTGGCTCGTCGATATTTATGTATATCATCGCCTTTCTTGCAGTTATGGCTATCGGTGGTTATTTAACTTATCGTACTAGTCCAAAGCGCAAGCAGCGCCGTGAAGACAAGCGTAATAGTGAACGCTAGATTAATACCAAAAGCCCTCTTTTCTTATTTGAAAAGAGGGCTTTTTTAATGCTGTCAAAGTTAGGTAAAGCGAAAGTACTTACTTATTTAAAAATAGTACAAAATCTGCATTACATTAACCCAAGTGCACGTAACGACGCTGCCCCAATCGCCATACCAAACATGCCGACAACGGTAGTAAAGGCAAGTATATTGGCAGCAAGTACATCATTGCCACCCATTGCTTTTGCCATGACATAGCTGGCTGCAGCTGTTGGTGATGCGACCATCAAAAACAACACCCCCATATGCACGCCTGATAATCCAAAGCCAAGTCCAACAGCGATCGCAATCAATGGTGCAACGACAATTCGCCCAATACTCGCTTGCATGGATAAGCCCGAAGGATGCAACATAGACTTTAGGTTAATACTAGCACCTGCACAGATCAGTGCTAGCGGCAGAGCCACCGCTGCCAGTAAATCGCCAGTCGTATGAATCACCCCAGTAAGCGGTGGTAACGGCAATGCTTTATAGACGAATGCGCCGACCAATGCCAAAATTAGAGGATTGGTTAGCAATTTTCTTACGATCATTGTACCGCGACTAACCCATGTGTCATCCACGCTTTTGGATACGCGGCTCAAGGTAATGACCGCCAAAATATTAAACAGTATCGTCACCACGCCCATATAGACAGCACCGATACTTAATCCTTGCGTGCCATAAGCGTTGGCCACGGTTGCAAGGCCAATGATGGCCATGTTGCTACGGAATACGCCTTGTACAAACACACCTTGGTCTTCAGGATGCTTGACGAAACGTTTGGCATAAAACTCTGCGCCAATAAATAATATAAACGTCACCAAGATACCAACAAGGATAAGTGTAATTTGCTTACCATAATCGACGTCGCTATCGACCACGCTAAAAAACAATAAACACGGCAAGCAGTAATTAAAGACAAAACTTGATGCCTGATCGATAAAAGTTTGGCTTGCTTCACCACGTCGTTGCATAAAAAAACCCAACCACATTAAGGCAAGGTTGGGTAAGACAATGGTAATAGCAAAAACAATAGCATCAATCATAAGTAGACTCAGTTCGGTGACAAGCCCATAAATATATGGACATCAGCGAGACAAATTAACAAGTAGTAAGAAAATTCACTGACCTAGTATAGAGACAAAGTAGCAAGTAGGACAAGGCTACATATGATTTTCTTTCAAAATCGATCGTTTTTTTGATAAACAAAAGCCCGTAACGAAATATCGTTACGGGCTATTTATACTATAAGTGCTTTATTATAAAAGGCTTTATTGCATAGCTATTATGAGTCCAATGCCGCTTTTGCTTTTTTATGCTTTTTAACCGTCATTGCCAACAACTGAATGGCAGCAGGGGTTACACCGCTTACGCGTCCCGCTTGAGCTAGCGTTGCAGGACGAACTTGCGTAAGTTTTTGTACTATCTCGTTCGATAGACCTGACACGATACTATAATCAAAGTCTAACGGTAGCGCCGTATTTTCTAGTCGCTTCATTTGATCGATATCTTCTTGTTGACGATCGATATAGCCGGCATATTTGACAGAAATCTCTATCTGCTCACCCACTTGTGCATCGACAGTTGAGTCAGTGATAGCTGCGATATCGGCAAAATGTATTTGCGGACGCTTTAGCAAATCAAAGGCAGTCGACTCTTTAGACAACACTTCACCCGTTTGCTCAGTCACTTGCTTACCTAAAGCATTAGCAGGCGTGGCCCACATATCTTTTAGGCGTGAAGTTTCTGTCGCAATGGCTTCCATTTTCTCTTGATAGGCTTGCCAGCGTACATCGTCTACCAGACCTAGCTTACGACCAGTCTCAGTCAAACGCTGATCTGCATTGTCTTCACGTAGCAATAAACGATATTCTGCACGGCTCGTAAACATACGATACGGCTCGGTAGTACCGTGGGTAATCAAGTCATCGACAAGCACACCGAGATACGCTTCATCGCGGCGCGGGGTCCATGTGTCAAACTCGCTATTATTAGTAGTGACCAATGCTGCGTTGGTACCTGCGAGCAAACCTTGTACGCCCGCTTCTTCGTAACCAGTTGTACCATTAATTTGACCCGCAAAGTACAGACGATCAATCGACTTGGTCTCAAGCGTTGGCTTGAGATTTTGCGGATCAAAATAATCATACTCGATGGCATAGCCTGGGCGAGTAATATGCGCGTTCTCTAAGCCTTTCATACTGTGAATGAAGTCTAACTGTACATCAAACGGCAAACTGGTTGAGATACCATTTGGATACAACTCATGTGTGGTCAAACCTTCTGGCTCGATGAAAATCTGATGGCTGTCCTTATCCGCAAAGCGATGAATTTTATCTTCGATAGATGGGCAATAACGCGGGCCTACGCCTTCGATTTTGCCAGAGAACATTGGTGAACGGTCAAGGTTTTCACGAATAATGTCATGAGTACGCGCATTGGTATGGGTTATATAACAATTGACCTGCTCAGGATGCATAGAGACGTCACCCATATAGCTCATCACTGGCAACGGTGTATCACCTGGTTGTACGGTCATCACGCTAAAGTCAACACTACGTGCATCAATACGTGCTGGTGTACCCGTTTTTAAACGACCGACTGGCAGCTTAAGCTCACGTAAACGATCTGCCAACTTGATAGAAGGCTGATCCCCTGCACGGCCACCATTTGAGTTTTCCATACCAATGTGAATCACGCCGCCTAAGAAAGTCCCTGAGGTCAATACCACTGTTTTGGTCTTAAAGATAATACCTGTAGAAGTCACAACAGCCGTCGCACGACCGTTTTCAACCAAGATATCATCAGCAGCTTGCTGGAATATATCTAGGTTTGGCTGATTCTCTAGCGTATGACGGATAGCCGCTTTATACAAAATACGGTCTGCTTGCGCACGCGTGGCACGAACGGCAGCCCCTTTACGGCTGTTCAATACGCGGAACTGGATACCCGCTTTGTCGGTTGCCAGCGCCATCGCACCGCCCAACGCATCAATCTCACGCACCAGATGCGATTTACCGATACCGCCAATCGCAGGGTTACAGCTCATCTGCCCGAGCGTCTCAATATTATGCGTCAACAATAAGGTCTGTGCGCCCATACGTGCAGCTGCCAGAGCAGCTTCTGTACCAGCATGACCACCGCCGATCACTATCACGTCGTAATGTTTTGGGTATTGCATGTGTGCCTCACTTGACTCATAACGCTGCTGATTGCCATATCCTATGTTCAAATAAGAAAACAGTCAGCAAATAAACGTCAGTCGAATTTATAAAAAAGATAACGACTCAGATAAGTCGTTCATAATTGGTTAGGGCGTGTTCTTATTTTGAAAATGGTGATAAAAATGAGGTAAATTGCAGTCAAACAAGGAAAATAGCGCAGATAATATCAGGACATTAACCAGCTATTTGACATAGTTTGGCAATATTTAACCATTTTTAGCCCATTCAGATGCTTTTGTTCAGATTAAGGACTGTCTCTTATACACATCTCCGAGC
>CAJXUF010000103.1 GCA_913061175.1 uncultured Psychrobacter sp. | reverse complement strand
GATAGGAGTCCGTCTCGTGGGCTCGGAGATGTGTATAAGAGACAGGTATATGGCCAGATGAATGAGCCACCGGGTAACCGTTTACGTGTTGCACTGTCTGGTTTGACCATGGCTGAGTACTTCCGTGATACCAAAGATCCTGTTACTGGCAAAGGTCGTGACGTACTATTGTTTGTTGATAACATCTACCGTTATACACTAGCGGGTACAGAAGTATCAGCACTACTTGGTCGTATGCCATCAGCGGTTGGTTATCAGCCAACACTAGCTGAAGAGATGGGATTACTACAAGAACGTATTACGTCAACTCAGTCAGGCTCTATTACTTCAGTTCAGGCGGTATACGTACCTGCGGATGATTTGACCGATCCATCACCTGCTACAACGTTTGCTCACTTGGATGCAACAGTTGTACTAAGCCGTGATATCGCATCACAAGGTATCTATCCTGCGGTTGATCCATTGGATTCAACATCACGTCAGCTAGATCCACAAGTAATCGGTGAAGATCATTACAATGTTGCTCGTGGTGTTCAGGAAGTTCTACAGCGTTATAAAGAGCTTAAAGACATCATCGCTATCTTGGGTATGGATGAGTTATCAGAAGAAGATAAACTGGTTGTTTATCGTGCTCGTAAGATTCAGCGCTTCTTGTCTCAGCCATTCCACGTAGCTGAAGTCTTCACTGGTGCACCTGGTAAATACGTACCACTACGCGATACCATTGCTAGCTTTAAAGCAATCATCGCTGGTGAATACGATGACCTACCAGAGCAGGCGTTCTACATGGCTGGTAGCATCGATGAAGTAGTCGCTAAAGCTGAAAAAATGAAGTCTAAGTCAGCGTAAGTTGTATAAGCATAAGCTAACGAGTAGATATAATATAAACCTTGTATCTACTCTTCAGTAACGCATCGCAGTTTTACTGTTTTTTGATCGCGCTTTGATGGTAAGGAATTAAGTATGGCAACGTTACAATGTCGCGTCGTAAGTGCTCGTGAAGAGTTGTATTCAGGCGAAATTAGCATGTTAATAGCTACTGGTACCGAAGGCGAGATTGGTGTATTGCCAGGTCACACACCGCTTATTACTTTGCTAAAGCCAGGTGCAATGCGAGTGCAAACACCAAACGGTGAAGAAGAAGTAATTTACGTCTCAGGTGGTGTATTAGAAGTACAGCCTAAGATGGTTACGGTATTGGCTGATACAGCCATGCGTGCACACAATCTTGACGAAAGCAAAATCGTCGAAGCACGTAAAAAAGCTGAGCAAATGCTAGTTAACCAGTCTGATACGCTACAAACCAATGCGGCTTTGGCCTCACTTGCAGAGTCAGTAGGACAATTACAGACTATTCGTAAGTACAAAAACCGCGCGTAATTTATTACTGATAGCTCTAGCTAATCATTTAGAGTTATCGCTAGAAGTAATGATAAAAAACAGTCCATTATATGGGCTGTTTTTTTATATCTATTCATTATGAAATTAACTGTTCTGCGGTAAATAATCATGGTTGTTACTTGGATAGTATCCGTGGCAGTTCAATTTATTCTCAGGAAAAATCTTTTGTTATCAATGAATCATCCTCCATTGGAATTTTCTTAAAAAGACACTGGCGACAACGGTAATATATGGTTATATTAGACATAACGTATTATAAGTAACGAGCAGTAACTGTACGCGATAACGTTGGCTCGATGGTTTGGGTAATTAGCAAACGATAGATAATACAAATTGCGATGTACTAACGAAGTAATTGGTGTAATTTCTGGACGCAAACTAAAGTTTTGATAGGGGTAGTTTATAGGTTTTGTTACCGACTATCAGCTATAGTACAGGAAGCTGATAATTTAATAGTATACTGTGCTACCAAGTTTGTAACAGCTATACGAACATCAATTGTGCCACTATATGGTGCTATTAATTTTACCGCTCTTACTTTTACTGCTTTTAAATTAGATGTATTAGAGGATATAACAATGACAACGAATGAAGAAGACAACACCCCCCGAATCTTGATTGTTGAAGATGATGAGCGTCTGGCCATGCTGACTCAAGATTACTTGGTCAAAAATGGTTTAGAAGTGGCAATTGAAACTGATGGTAATCGTGCTATTCGCCGTATCGTCAATGAGCAGCCAGATATGGTTGTACTTGATGTTATGCTACCTGGTAGCGATGGTTTGACCGTATGCCGTGAAGTACGCCCGCATTATCAAAATCCAATTTTGATGTTGACTGCACGTACTGAAGACATGGATCAGGTATTGGGTCTTGAGATGGGTGCTGACGATTATGTTGCCAAGCCTGCTCAGCCACGTGTATTGCTTGCCCGTATTCGTGCGCTACTGCGCCGCTCAGAAAATGCACCATCAGAAGATGTGCCACAACGTCTAGAGTTTGGCGAGTTAGTAATTGATAACGGTGGTCGTTCAGTTAACCTAGGTGATGAGTTGGTTGATTTCACCAGTGCTGAATACGATTTACTATGGTTGCTTGCTTCTAATGCAGGTCGTATCCTATCTCGTGAAGATATCTTTGAGCGTCTACGTGGTATCGAATATGATGGTCAAGATCGTTCAATCGATGTGCGTATCTCACGTATTCGTCCAAAAATCGGTGATGATCCAGAAAATCCAAAACGTATCAAGACAGTACGTAGTAAAGGCTATCTATTCGTAAAAGAAGGCAACTAATATTGTTGCTTCTATAGGTTGATTAATTATTAATCACTATTCGAAAAAACCAGCAATGATGCTGGTTTTTTTGTGGCTAAATTCTAATTTTTAAACTTAAATGCAGTGTTATGTGGTTTAATTAACCCATTATTATAGACGCTGACTAAATATATGTCATACATATAAGTCTTTGGATGATTGCCACATATGAATTAAAATGTGGTAATTAAAAGTCAAAGTTAAAGTCTATCTCTATTCGATCATGTTCGATATCATCAAACACATAGCACTATCTATATGTTTGATGATATTAGCAATCTCTATTTATTAAGTTGGTCACGGCACGTATGTCATTAGTCTCTTCTTTAAAACACAGTATTTTTGTTCGTATCTATGCTGGGCTACTTATAGTCTGCTTGTGTGTGGCACTGTTTGCGCAGTTATTGATGGATACCATCAATAAGGAGCGTGTCCAGTCCTATCGTGAAAATATGGCAAAGGGGGCGTTCCATTTAGTGAGTGAAGGAATCTCTCACCAAAACAGCGAAGAAGAGCGTGAATACTGGTTATCAGATGCGAGTAGTTTGTTTGGTACTACTTTCAAAGTCTTGCCTATTGACGAAGTAGATTTTAGCGCCAGTGAGCTACGCCGTTTTAAAAATGATAATACCGTTGTACGTTATTTCAACCAGCCTGTATATGCAGATGTTTATTACCGCTTGCCGGATAATAAGAGTGTGTTAACAGCAAGAATCTCTCAAGTTACCGAGCAGCAAGTACGGGCAATCGCGGTATTTCTGTTAGATGATTTGTCTTATCACATGACGCTATCAGACAAGCGCGCACGTTTGGCTGAATTGGAGAAAAAGTTTTCTTTTCCTTTAGCGTTCAAAGCAGTCAATACACTTGAGTTAGATTCAGATCAGATGTCTCGTCTGCGTCGTGACGAAGTCGTCATATCACTGCAAGATACTAACAGTAGTACGAGTAACTCTTCGATTAGGGTAATAGTACCCTCTGAAATTAATGATATGGCAATTTTGATTGGGCCTATACCGTTATTTAATTGGTTCCCGCTTAACTTAATTATTAGTATGATTCTTATCAGCATGTTCTTAATTAGCTTGGGTGTGTATGCGCTAATCTTCCCGCTTGAACGTAAGCTACAATTGATTCAGGTAGGTGTGAATGAGGTCAGTCAAGGTAACCTTGATATTCAAGTACAGGTTATTGGTCAAGATGAAATAGCACGTTTGTCAGCGACTTTTAATGCCATGACCTCGCATATTAAGCGTTTGATTGAATCACAGCGAGAGCTTACCCGAGCGGTCTCACATGAGCTGCGTACGCCAGTGGCTCGTATTCGATTTGCGGTAGATATGCTTGCTGATACGGATGACGAAGACTCACGTTTTATGCAGCGTGACTATATTGATGAAGATATTGAATCGCTTAATGGTTTGATTGATGAGATTTTGACCTATGCTAAGCTTGAGGAAGGGTCACCAAAGTTAGATTTAGAACCAGTAAACTTAAGAGAGCTGTTAGAGCAGATCGAGCGCGAAACCAATGCGCTAGGTAAACCTATCAAAATAGTAACCAGTTTACCAAATGCAAAAGTAACAGCAGTGGCAGATAGACGCTACTTACACCGTGTGATTCAAAATCTTGCAGGTAATGCATTACGCTATGCAGAAACAACCATTATCATTAGTGCAGGTGTCAAAAAAGGCAATGCCTTCGTTAGTGTCGAAGATGATGGACATGGTATTCCTGAAGCAGATCGCGAAAAAGTATTCATTCCATTCTCACGCTTAGATGACAGCCGTACACGCGCGTCAGGTGGCTATGGCCTAGGCTTGTCTATTGTATCGCGTATTGCCTTTTGGTTTAATGGTAGTATGAAGGTAGATGAGAGTCGTGAGTTAGGCGGTGCAAGGTTCGTGATGACGTGGCCTATTAAACCATTGACGCAAATTCTTGCTGCTGATGAATTGACGCAGGAGAAAAGCGAGCGCGACTTCGATACTAAGTTGTCAGATTAGACCAAGTTATAGGGCTAAGCTATAAGAGCAAGCTATCAGACTAAATTATCAGGCTAGGCCATAATTATTAGTCATGATACTAAAGACAATCAGCGCCATTTTAATGGTATAACAGGATACAGATTTATAGCTAGGTGACGCGCTCGTCGCTATTTTTAAGACAGTTGGACAATGTCATAGGAGGGCATAGGATGCCATATTTATTTGGTGGCTTGGTAGTGTTGAATGCCATTACGCTAGGCTATTATTTATTCTTAAAACAGCCATCAACGACCCAAACACTACAAGCAGCTCAGGCTGAAATTACCCAGCCACTAGCTTTTACTAACAGTGCTGAGTATATTCCGCCGGCTATTGGTAGCAAAGACTAGCGTTGACCTCTTTGCTTATTCAGATTAAAGTCTCATTGCTATTTTGAATTTGGCATCGTACTGTCTACCTCAGATACCTTTTCTACGTCAGCCGCCAATGTAGTATCTCCAGCGACTTTAGAGAGTAGGGGAATACGTACGCATACTTGTAGCCCACCTTCAGGGTGGTTGATGGCTTCGACGGTACCGTGATGAAGTCGTGCAATACGGTCAACAATTGCAAGACCTAGTCCGCTACCTTGGGTAGTTCGTGCTGTCTCTCCACGTTCAAACGGTTGCATGATTCGCTCTAATTGATCGTTAGCGACGCCATCACCGCAATCTCGTACACAAATCACTAGCTGTTCTTGAGCTTCTTTGTTCACCACATTTTCGCTGACCACATCCGTATCTTCGTCTTCAACAGTTTCTATAAATGTCGGTACAACCGTTGCCGATAAATAAATTGGTGGTTTTCCATAACGATTGGCATTATTGACCAAGTTGATAATCAGACGTTTAATGGACAATGGACGTACGGGAACGACCTTGTCGCATTCTGACTCATATACAAACTTCATTGGCGCAAACTGCACCATGATTTCATTAAATATGGTATCTAGATTGGTCAAGCTGACTGGCTCATCAGAACCATCTTTCATAAAAGAGATGAACTGCTCCAAAATGGCATCCATATCCTCAATATCGTAAATCAGCCCTTCACGAAAGAAATCATCTGGTAGCATCTCTGCGGTCAAGCGCATACGTGTCAACGGCGTCCGCAAATCATGTGAGATGCCGGCAAGCATGATTGTTCGCTCTTTCTGCGCTTGGTTTAAGGTCGTAAACAGTCGGTTAAACGCCATATTAACTTGACGTATTTCTGTGGGGCCTTTTTGCGTTGGCAATGTAGTTGCATGACCAAGCCTAATATAGTTAGTAGCCGCCCGTTGTAGGTAGCGTAGCGGGCGATTCAACTGACGCGCTAATAGAATAATTGTGAGTAACGATAGGATAGGCAGTCCAATCAAAAATAGAACCAGTAATGTCGGGCTATATTGTGAATAGTAAACCACAGGCTCACGCATCCAAAAACTGTCATCACGACTATCTTGTACCCATAGCTGCGGCGTTGGCTTAAATTTAAAATAAACCTCTACAGGACGACCAAGCTGTGCACCGATTTCACGTTGTAATACGTCTGTAAAAAAGCTTACGAATGGCTTATCAGCGACTTCTGGAAAGTCACTCGGATTGTTTACCACGACGACATGAGAGTGCTGGTAAATCCATTGGCGTACTTCGGGACGACCTTGCCAATCTTTATTGACGCTATTGATCAGCTGCAACTCACTCGTTAAATAACGCGCATGGTTTTTTAGCTCTGGCAGATACAGACTGCGCCAAAAGAACAAAATTGATAAGCTCACACTGATAAGCACGATAAAGGCAACCATCAAGGTCGTTAGCCAAGTGTTGGAATAAGAGCGTGGCAGCCAACCTTTACGACGCGGCTTTGGGTTTGGAGAGATCATATGTGTCCAACAGAGTAAAAGAAAAGTTAGTGTGATATAGCGTGTAGCTCTTTAAATACGATTGCCTTAAAGCTAGTCCGTGCATCAATTTATAGCGGTATATCATAGAATAGCATAATCAATAAATAGTACTGATACAGTATGCAATCGACGAGCGAGCGAGATAGTTATTGGAATAGATATAAAGTTAAGCTTAAGGATAGATGTATTTAGCAATCATCTATTTTTTAGAGAAGGCGATAGTAATCTATAGAATCTAAAGAAAAACTTTAAAAATAAGCCATTATCATCAGTTATATTTTACTTAGGTCGACATTTAAGCTATTGTTAATAAATAATTAAATATGCACAGTTTATGTTTTCAACAAATAAAGACTGTGATATAATTATGCCCTTTTTGGTATACCTGCGAAAGAGAGAATTCACATGGTTGTTATTCGTTTAGCACGGGGCGGTGCCAAGAAACGCCCATTTTATCAAGTAGTTGTTGCTGATCAACGCCGCGCGCGTGACGGTCGCTATATTGAAAACATCGGCTTTTTTAACCCACTCGCTAAAGAGTCTGAAGAAGCAGTACGCCTAAACATGGAAGCGTACAATGCGTGGATCGCAAAAGGTGCACAACCTTCAGATCGCGTTGCTTCATTAGCAAAAGCTTACAACAAGTCTGCAGCTCAAACTGAAGCAACTGCTTAAGTTTTGGTTGTTACTGAGACGCTCGTAGCAAAACTATGATATGACTCAGTAGACTTTAGAATACATAGCGTAACTGGTCTGACCAGGGTGCGCCATTAACTGTTTATCGCTTTTGACGCAATTGTTTTTGCAATTGCTGTTTTAATCATTGTTAGGTTAGCTGCTATGTCATCTGTTCCAAACGCTAGTGCCCTTATGAAAATTGGTCAGCTTAAGAAGCCTTACGGCATTAAAGGCTGGCTTTGGGTATTCAGTGATACGGATGACCGTACAGCGATATTCGACATGAAGCCGTGGTGGATGAAAACTGCCACTGGCATGAAACCTTTGACTGTGAAAGCTTGGCGTGAGCAAGGAACAGGAATTGTGGCTCAATTTGAGCAGATTCCTGATCGTAATGTTGCTGAGACTATGAACGGTGTTACCGTTTGGGTCGAACAAAACGTCCTACCTGAAACAGCTGAAGACGAATATTATTGGTCGGATTTGGTCAGTCTGCGCGTGATGAACGAGCAGGATGAGTATCTAGGTAATATCACTGAAATGTTTGAAACCGGTGCCCATGACATCATGCGTGTAACGGCAAATTCAGACAGTTTGGACAATGAAGAACGCCTGATTCCATGGCATAAGCAAACTGTAATAGAAGTCAATATGACTGAAAAAACAGTGCTTGTAGCATGGCCAAGTGATTATTGATAGTGTTTTTGGCTTCTTAGTCAGACATTGTTAGTACTTACACCGATTGTTTTAGCCTTAACGCAAGTAGACATCAGATGTATTTTGCCGTAATTAGTATTTTTCCTGAGATGTTTGCCACGATTCGTGAATTTGGAATCACGGGCCGAGCAGTGACTCAAGAACAAGTTACGATTGAATGCATTAATCCACGTGATTATACCACCGATAACTATCGCCGTATTGATGAGCGCCCTTATGGGGGTGGTCCTGGGATGGTGATGATGGCTGAGCCATTATCGAAAGCCATTGAGGATGCACGATTGCGTGCCAGTCAGCATGGTTGCCGTGTCGATAGTGAGCACTGTCCGGTGATTTATATGTCGCCGCAAGGACAGACGCTTAGTGAGAGTAGCGTAGTCAATATGACTGATTACGATGGCATGATTTTATTATGCGGTCGTTATGAAGGTATCGACGAGCGTCTACTATCACAATATGTCGATATGGAAGTATCGTTAGGTGATTATGTGTTGACTGGTGGCGAGTTGCCAGCAATGGTGCTGATGGATAGTGTAATACGTCGTCTGCCCGATATCATGGGTGATGACAAGTCAGCGGAGCAAGACTCTTTTGTCGATGGCTTGCTTGACTGTCCACACTATACTAAGCCGCATGAGTTTGCGGGTATGGCGGTTCCTGAGGTATTACTTTCAGGTCATCATGCCAATATCGCTAAGTGGCGTTTTAGTCAGCAAGTCAGTCGTACGCAAACGCGTCGTCCAGACTTGTGGCAAGCGTTTACCCCAACGGTAGAGCAAGCGAAGTGGTTGAAAGCATTAGCCAAAGCAGATAAAAAGTAGATTTTTAGAATCTGATTTTATCGTTACTAAGTTTGATAAACAGTTAAGAAACAGAATTTTGAGCAATAATAAAACGAGTCATAGCATAGTGGCCGTTGGTTATAACCCATTTACGTTGTGTCTCACTATAAAGAGATGCGATTAATTATTACAAACAGGTGATATGCGTCAAGCCTCTATTATCTAATGTGAGGAGATAACTCTCATGAGCAACAAGCATCCATTGGTTCAGGTCATCGAAAACGCTCAATTGCTTGAGCGCCCAAGCTTTGCACCCGGCGATACCGTTGTGGTACAAGTAAAAGTACGTGAAGGTGAGCGTGAGCGTTTACAGGCTTTTGAAGGCGTTGTAATTGCTAAGCGTAACCGCGGTTTAAACTCAGCGTTTACCGTACGTAAAATCTCAAGCGGCGTTGGCGTTGAGCGTGCATTCCAATTGCATTCACCAATCATCGAGAGCATCGAAGTGAAACGTCGCGGTGCTGTTCGCCGTGCGAAACTATACTACTTACGTGAGCGCTCTGGTAAATCAGCACGTATCCGCGAAAAACTTGGTGCTCGTCCAGTTGCTAAGAAAAAAACTGACGCTGGCGTACCTGATGCAGTTGATACTGCACCTGGTATCTAAGCACAAGTTTGCCGTTTTGAGTTAATCCTATAATGTTAGGATTGGCTCAAGACAAGGTAATAGTAGATACAAGCCCTTATTCATAGGTTTATTTATAAATAAGCGGGCCATACCAAAAAAGACGAGACCCCAATCTATGCGAAAGCTAGATTGGGGTTTTTGTATGTATAGCATTAATAATTTGAGTTTTATCAGCTCTACTACCATCAGCTCTAATAGTGCCAGTTATAAGCTAAAGCTTATTGAGCATCAAATGTATCGATACGGTTGACTTGCTCTTTGGACTTACTATATTTGCGCAGTCTAATGTATAAAGTCTTGGTGACGGTCGCGATTAGCTTTTGCTGCTCATCAACGATATCGACTTTATATTCACGGAATACCGCTTCGCCTTCTTTCGCCAGCTCTTGAATAGTGATGATTTCAGAACTAGGTATTTTCATGCGTGCAGTAACTTTGCTATTGCCAGGCGCAACAAAATCAATGTGTGAGCTTTTATCCCACACTACGTAATTGCTACCCAATTGATGCATCAGCATGAGCATATAAAAAGGGTCAACCATTGAATATAAGCTACCACCGAACTGAGTACCGACGATATTTTTGTTCAGAGTATTTAGTCCCATGCTTACTACGCACAAACCCTGATCGAGACTGATATGATCGATTTTGATACCTGCGCCAATGTATGGTGCATAAGTATTAAGGCGCAGCTTTAATAAATGCGGTGTCAGCAATGGCATGATGCTTTGCTTGGCCCGACGTTTCAAAGTCTCAAGGTTGGTAGGTAATACGCTCATAAACTTGTCCTGTTGCCTTTTCTCAATTTTTTGATTGTATTAATAATGCGGTTTTACACAGTATCACTGAGAAATAAATCGATAAAAAGTATTTATCATAATTAAAAAGTGCTCAGCCTGCTAGCTCTAAAGCGTAACCAAAATGACATATTTATGCCCAGTTATAAGTAACGATCGTTATTTATTATAACTATCTTTGCTATTCATCTATGTGATAAAAATCCATCTAGATGTAAATCATTATCAATAAAACGGTCGTTTACTATAATTCGAAGTCTATAAAAGAGAGGTTTTTTTCTCATGGTTTTCTATTAAGGTTAATTTTGTCTCAAATGGAAACTTTAGTTTATATATTATAATGAGATACATAGTATCCTGTCTCTTATACACATCTGACGCTGCC
>CAJXUF010000102.1 GCA_913061175.1 uncultured Psychrobacter sp. | reverse complement strand
TCTACACACTGCATATCGTCGGCAGCGTCAGATGTGTATAAGAGACAGGGTTTGATGATGGCATATCATAAAAATCTGGTGGGTCATTATAAAGCAAAAATGCTCACTTTGGGGGAGGACTTGGGTGATGAAAGTGGGGTATTCGGACACTTGATTTTTGACAAATAGCATGGCAGTGTTTGCTCGTAGCCAAAAGTACGGATTTGGGGTTAATATAAGGTAAGGTCTATATCATAATTCATAGTAAAAAAAACACATTTTTTTTACACAGAAAGTGACCGTTCAATACAGTTAAAAACTAGCTTTTAGGCACTGATATGCGTATAGTACGTAAATAATTTATGCCAGTTGTCACGTCATTGTTGACCACGTGTAATGAGCTATTAAATCAATTAAGTAAGCAGTCAGATATGATATTGATTTAATACGTTGATCTTACGTTGTTAGAAGATGCGTTGGGCGACCAGCCTTTATCCGCGCGCATACCGGAATCTCTACAGTTGGTCACGTCTGACATCGTCGTCAATAATCTTGATAATTGGTTGTTACCAGCAAAATACCTAACATGTGACTCAATGACAGTTACTTAAACACAGTGACAGTTACTGAAGTGCAGTGACAATTACTTAAATAAAGTCACTTTTTAAATAAAGTCACTTTGTGTTTTCGTCTGCGTTATACCTGTCGCAACATGGCCTGAGTGGGTCAGTGCTTGCGCTGTGTCTAACACTCGATTGGGTGAGGAGCACGTATTATCATGTCTGCTTTTAATTGGTCAGCCATTGCTTTTATCTTAGCCGCCATTGGGCTAGTTGTCTTTATGCTGGTCGTACCGCGCTTACTTGGCGGTCGCTCTCAAGGCTCACAAAAGGAAGAAGTGTTTGAAGCGGGTGTTGTCGGATCTGGCAACGCCCGTATTCGTTTGTCTGCCAAATTTTATTTGGTCGCAATCTTCTTTGTGATTTTTGATTTAGAGGCACTATATCTCTACGCTTATGCTGTGTCGGTACGCGAGGCAGGCTGGCTTGGCTTTGCTGCCGCTGGCACGTTTATCACTATTCTGATTATCGGTTTGATTTACGAGCTGAGCTTGGGTGCGATGAACTGGGCACCTGCTGACAAGCTACGCAAAAAAGCACGCTTATATGCGGCGCCTGCAGGCTTTAATTTGGCAGACATCACCAAGTTTGATGGTGCTCATGAGCTAATGGTCGATCCGACAGGTAAAGTACCCGCACAGTCATCCGGTCAAATCAATGTCTCGAACAATATTGAGACCAATCGTCGTCATCTACAAAACATCGATCATATTAATACCACGGGTAACGTTACTTCTGTGGATTTTGCGACGTCTGCTCAGCAGGACAAAACTGAACGTTAATAGCAGTTGATGCTCAGCCTATAGCGTTTGCAAAAACGAGCAGCAAAGCATGAAAGCGTCAGTTCTGTTTGTATTAATGATCGCTGATGATTAGCCACTTATTAATAATAAAATTATGGCGACAGCGCGAGCAAGATGATTGCCACGCCAAGCCTAATATGAAGGTTGTATGTTATGAAATACACATTAACAAAAGCCAACCCCGATGCAGATACCTATCCTGCACAGACCAGCCAAACGGTCAATGATCCTATCGAAGATGAAGTGAATAAAAACGTCTTTATGGGTCGTCTTGAAGACCTCGTTCATTCAACAGCAAACTGGGGGCGTAAGAACTCACTTTGGCCATTTAACTTTGGTACCTCTTGCTGTTATGTTGAATACGCTACTACCTTAACCGCCGTTCATGATTTGTCACGTTTTGGGGCAGAGGTTATTCGTGCCTCGCCTCGTCAGGCGGATGTCATGATCGTCGCTGGTACTTGCTTCGTTAAAATGGCACCTGTCATCCAGCGCCTATATGAGCAAATGCTTGAGCCAAAATGGGTTATCTCTATGGGTGCCTGTGCCAACTCGGGCGGCATGTACGATATTTATTCTGTCGTACAAGGTGTCGATAAGATTATCCCTGTTGATGTGTATGTGCCAGGTTGTCCGCCGCGTCCAGAAGCGCTTATTCAGGGTTTGATGTTGTTACAAGAATCTATTACTAAAGAGCGTCGTCCGCTGGGTATCCATGTCAATGAGCAGGGTATCTATCAGCCGCAAATGACGCCTGAGCGTGACCGTAAGCAGGCAGATCGTATCGCTGTCAAAAACTTGCGCAGCCCAGACAGTATTTAAGTCTTAAACAGCATTTAGACTTATAGCAACAGTTTCAATATTTTATGCGCTTATCATAGTTCGGTTATGATTAACATAGTTCAGTTATGATTAATGAAGGAATACATCATTCATGGTCACGGTAGTCGAAAACATAGATCCTAAGATCAAGCCCGTCCCAGCAGTCATCATAGAGCTGGAGCAAAAGTATGCTGGTAAATTTGTCGTGCAGCAGACTGTGGATGAGATTCCAACGGTTTGGGTGGCGCGTGCTGATTTATTAGATATTCTCTTATTCTTGCGCAAACTGCCTAAGCCTTATGTCATGCTATTTGACTTATCAGCGATAGATGAGCGTTTACGTCAGCATCGCGCGGGTTTGCCTGACAGTGACTTTACAGTGTTTTATCACTTGATGTCGCTTGAACGCAATAGTGATGTACGTATCAAGGTCGCGCTAAGCGAAGACGATGTCAATGTACCGAGCGCCACCAATATTTGGCCAAATGCCAACTGGTATGAGCGCGAAGTGTGGGACATGTTCGGTATTGTCTTCACAGGTCATCCGCATTTGACCCGTATCTTATTGCCAAAATACTGGGAAGGTCATCCACTGCGTAAAGAGTATCATGCGCGCGCGACTGAATTTACCCCGTACTTCTTGAATACGGCCAAGCAGCAATACGAGCAAGAGAATCTGCGTTTTGTCCCAGAAGAGTGGGGCATGAAGCGTTCGGGTCGCGATGAAGACTTTATGTTCTTGAACATCGGTCCTAATCATCCCTCTGCTCACGGTGCTTTCCGTTTGGTACTACAGCTAGATGGTGAAGAAGTCGTCGATTGTATTCCTGATATCGGCTATCACCATCGCGGCGCAGAAAAGATGGCTGAGCGTCAAACATGGCACTCATTTATTCCTTATACCGACCGTATTGATTATCTCGGTGGTGTGATGAATGAGCTGCCGTACATCATGTCGGTCGAAAAGCTGGCTGGAATCACCATTCCACCGCGCGCTGAAACCATCCGCGTGATGATGAGTGAGTTTTTCCGTATTACCAATAACTTACTATTCGTCGGTACGTTCATTCAGGATGCGGGCGGTATGACCCCTGTATTCTATATGTTTACCGATCGCCAAAAAGCCTATGACGTCATCGAAGCCGTGACTGGCTATCGTATGCATCCTGCTTGGTTCCGCATCGGCGGTACAGCTGCTGATCTGCCACGTGGTTGGCAGCGTCTGGTGCGTGAGTTCTTAGATTGGATGCCAAAACGCTTGGACGAATATGTCAAAGCAGCATTGCAAAACAGCGTGCTCAAAGGCCGTACCCAAGGGGTTGCTCAGTATAACGCCAAGCAAGCACTTGCTTGGGGCGTGACGGGCGCTGGTCTGCGCGCGACAGGCGTTGATTTCGATCTGCGTAAAGCACGTCCATACATGGGCTATGAAAATTACGATTTTGAAGTGCCAGTTGGTTACAACGGTGATGCTTATGACCGCTGTATGGTCAAAGTCGAAGAGATGCGTCAGTCATTGCGTATTATCCGTCAATGTATGGACAATATGCCACAAGGCCCTTACAAAGCGGATCATCCACTGGCTGTACCACCGCCAAAAGACCGTACATTAAATGATATCGAAACGCTTATTAATCACTTTATCTCGGTATCTTGGGGTCCTGTGATGCCAGCGGGCGAATGTACAACGATCGTTGAGGCGACCAAAGGTCTGAACAGTTATTACATCACCTCAGACAAGGCCACGATGAGCTATCGTACCCGTATTCGTACGCCGACATTTGCGCATTTACAACAGATGCCATCGGTCATCAATGGCTCGCTGGTTTCTGATGCCATTATGTACCTAGCATCGATTGATATTGTGATGGCGGATTGTGATCGTTAGAGCCGCTGCTTCAAAAGTATTTGTTCATCAATATATTATTGCCTGATGGCACACCAAAATGCTGTCACTCGCCAATATAACCACAGTTTTAATCAGACTGATATTGGCTTGTGATAGAGCAGGATGAGTGAGGAAAGACAGAAGATTATGAAAATTGTTTCCGACAAAATGCCAAAAGTAGATGTGGAAAGCATTCTCACTAGTGATGAAATTGCTGCCATTCATGAGTTTATGCACCATTACCCACAGGCGCGTGCCGCCTCGCTAGATGCGCTAAAAATCGTGCAAAAGCGCAACGGTTGGGTCAATGATGCGCAAGCAAACGCCATTGCCAATATCCTAGATATCCCGATGTCAGATATGGATGGGGTTGCGACTTTCTTTAACCGTATATATCGCCAACCTGTCGGTCGCCATGTGATTCTCATCTGTGACTCTGTGGCGTGTTATTTGACAGGCTATGAGGCGCTGTCAGCTGAGATTAGATCGCAGTTGGGTATTGAGTACGGTCAAACCACTGCTGATGGTCGTTTTACGCTATTGCCAATTTGCTGCTTGGGCAACTGCGATAAGGGGCCGGCGGTACTGATTGATGAAGACACTTACGGCCCTGTCCAGCCATCTGAGGTCGCGCAATTATTGGAGCTATACGCATGAGTTTAACGATTTCAGAGCAAATTGCTCGTCGCGGTCAAGGCCAAGCGCCAAGCCAGCTAAATGCACAGCGTGTTCCAATCTATGGTGATAAAGCGACAGCCACTAGCGAAACCAAGCCATTGACGTGGCGTTTGGCGCATCATGATGCGGTGCTTGATTTAGCCACTTATGAATCTCTAAAAGGCTTTACGGGTCTAAAAGAAGCGCTATCTAAGTCGCCTAAAGACGTCGGCAATATGATTAAAGCCGCCAATGTCCGAGGTCGCGGTGGTGCAGGCTTTAACGCTGGTCTTAAATGGTCATTTATGTCGCCGCCGGATGGTTTGCCGCGCTATCTCATCTGTAATGCGGATGAAATGGAGCCGGGCACATTCAAAGACCGTTTGCTCATGGAGCGTCTGCCGTTTCAGCTGATCGAAGGTATGCTAATTACCGCTCATGCGATTGGTGCCACTGACGGTTATATCTTTATCCGCGGTGAGTATATCTTGGCCGCTGAGCGTTTGGTCGCTGCTATCGAAGAGTGCTTGGTCAATAATCTCATGGGCGACAATATTTTAGGCTCAGATTTTAGTTTTAATCTGCATGTGCATACGGGTGCTGGACGCTATATCTGCGGTGAAGAAACAGCGTTAATTAACTGTCTAGAAGGCCGCCGTGCTAACCCCCGTACCAAGCCGCCTTTCCCGCAAATCTCTGGTGCATGGGGTCGTCCAACCGTTGTCAATAACGTTGAAACTTTGTGTAATATGCCAGCGATTTTGAATCATGGCGTTGAATGGTATCAGTCGTTATCTGAAATCAAAGGCAAAAGTAAAACGCCGGGCACCAAACTATTCGGCTGCTCAGGTTTAGTTAATGATCCAGGCCTTTGGGAATTACCGTTTGGTTATACAGCTCGCGAAATCATTGAAGATTTAGCCGGTGGTATGAAAGATGGTAAAACACTGAAAGCTTGGCTACCGGGCGGCGCCTCGACTGACTTTTTGACCGCAGAACATTTGGATGTGGTGGTGGATTTTGACACCATTCAAAACGCTGGTAGCCGTATGGGTACTGGTCTGATTATGGTCGTCGATGAATCACAAGACATGGTGCCATTACTGCGCAACCTTGAGATTTTCTTTCAGCGTGAGTCGTGCGGTTGGTGTACACCATGCCGTGATGGTCTACCGTGGGGCGTTAAACTGCTTACAGCCATCAATGATGGTGAAGGGCAAGTGGGCGATGTAGAAAAACTAGAGGGCCTGACGCGTGACTTATGGATTGGTAAAACATTCTGTGCGCATGCCCCAGGTGCGATGGAACCACTAATGAGTGCGATTAAATATTTCCGTCCAGAGTTTGATCAAAAAATCGCGCAGGCGGTTGGTGTCGATGTTATTGATGCTGCAGCCAACCAACAGCCAGTAGTGAAATAAGGAGAGCGGCATGGCAGTCATACATATTGATGGAACCACTGTCGAAGTAGATAGCAGCGACAACTTACTACAAGCCTGCTTATCACTCGGCATTGATGTGCCGTATTTTTGTTATCATCCAGCCCTTGGCTCAGTAGGCTCGTGCCGTCAGTGCGCGGTCAAGCAATTCCAAAATAAAGAAGATATGGAAGCGGGTCGCGGTCGTCTCGTGATGTCATGTATGGTCGCTCCTGGCGATGATATGTACATCTCTGTGACTGACGATGAAGCCAAAGCATTCCGCAAGTCGATGGTTGAGCTACTCATGACCAACCATCCACATGACTGTCCAACTTGTGAAGAGGGTGGACATTGTCATTTGCAAGACATGACCTATATGTCAGGTCATAGCCGTCGTCGCTATCGATTTACCAAACGCACGCATCATAACCAAGAGCTTGGCCCATTCATCGCGCATGAGATGAACCGTTGTATCGCTTGCTATCGCTGTGTACGTTTTTATAAAGACTACGCGGGCGGCGAAGATTTGGGCGTTTATGGCTCAAACAATCGTGTTTACTTTGGCCGTGATAAAGATGGTCAGTTTGAAAGCGAATTTTCAGGTAACTTAACCGAAGTTTGCCCAACGGGTGTGTTTACTGATAAAACCCACTCTGAGCGCTATAACCGTAAATGGGATATGCAGTATGCGCCAAGCATCTGTCATGGTTGCTCGGCTGGTTGTAATATTTCACCGGGCGAGCGTTATGGTGAATTGCGCCGTATCGAAAACCGTTATAACGGCGAAGTAAACCGCTATTTCTTATGTGACCGTGGCCGCTTTGGTTATGGCTATGTCAATCGTGATGATCGTCCAACCCAAGCGCTTGAACGTATCAATGATAAGCATGTCAAAATCAATATTGACTACGCACTTGATGAAACCATCAAACGTATCAAAGATAAAAAAGTCATCGGGATTGGCTCACCACGTGCCAGCCTAGAGACTAACTTTGCGCTAAAAAATCTGGTCGGCTTTGATAACTTCTCAACAGGTCTGAATCATCAGCAGCAAGCACTGGTCAATAAATGTATTGAAGTACTCAGCACGGAAGGCATTTATAACCCTAGCATGACTGATATCGAAACGCATGATGCAGTGCTCGTATTAGGTGAAGACATCACGCAAACTTCATCACGTGTCGCGTTATCAGTACGTCAAGCCGCAAAAAATGAAGGCTTGAAAATGGCGGCGGCGCTGCAAACGCAGCCGTGGCTTGCTGAACCAGTTAAGCGTATCGCTCAAGATGCACTAAGCCCAGTCTATGTCATCGATGTAACGCAAACTAAGCTAGAAGATATCAGTAAAGTGAGCGTGGTGGCGACCCCTGAAGACATCACTAAACTTGGCTTCAAAGTTGCTGATGAAATCGCTAATTTCGCTGATGATTTAGCAGACATAACAGATCCGCAAGCAGCTGATGCAAGTGCTGAAACTGACGGTATGCAAGCGTTGGCACAGCAAATCGCTTATGACTTGATTCAAGCTGATAAGCCGTTAGTTGTTTCGGGTAGTAGCTTGTCTTCTACCGCATTGATAGAAGCAGCGGCACAGATTACCCAAGCGTTAACCCAAAAACGCGCAGCAATCAAAGCGACTGAGCAGCAGCAGGTCGAGGCACATAATGCCAAAGTACAGGCAGCGCAAGCAAAAGCGGCTAATGACCAGCCTGAAGAAGACCAAGATTTATCTGCTAAGCCAAACAAACCTGAAACGGGCGTAAATACAGAAGCTCAAGATGATGTCGAACGTGAGCCTGCTGAAAACCTTGAGTTAAAAGAAGTAAATAACGAATATCAGGTACAAGCAGGTATCTACCTAACGGTTCCTGATGCCAATAGCATGGGCGTTTGTATGCTTGGCGGTCAGTCAGTTGAAGAACTGCTAGCGACTGATTACGATGTGGTTGTGGTTGCAGAAAACCAGCTAACAGATGCGATTGATGCCAATAAATTGACGCAACTATTGACTGATAAAACGGTCATTGCATTAGATCATCAGCTCCTTGATTGGCATAAAGACGTCGATATCGTATTGCCAGCGGCTAGCTTTGCAGAAGCAGATGGTACATTGATATCGGCTGAAGGCCGTGCGCAGCGCTTCTTCCAAGTTTACGATAACGAATACTACCATCCAATGAGCAGCATTAAAGAAGGCTGGCGCTGGATACATGCTGTGCATAGCAGCATTGAAGGTCGTGATGTCGATTGGACGCAATTAGATGATGTCATTAATGCATTGATTGCCACCCATCCTAAACTTGCGGGTATTAAAGGCGCTGCGCCTGATGCTGATTACCGTATAACGGGTCTGAAAATCGCGCGTCAACCGCGTCGTTATTCAGGTCGTACTGCTATGCGTGCGCCAATCTCAGTGCACGAGCCAATGCAGCCAAAAGATTTGGATACTGGTCTAACTTTCTCAATGGAAGGTTATAGCGGTAAAGAAACGCCAAGCTCGATGATTCCTTTTGCCAATGCAGCAGGTTGGAACTCACCGCAAGCGTGGAACAAATACCAAGACAAAGTCGGCGGTCATTTGAAAAATGGTGATCCAGGTGTACGTTTGTTCGATCAGCTAGAGCGCCTAGCCACTCGTCAATATGTGGCGCCAGAAGCGATGTCTTCGAATACAACTGACTTGCAGCAAGGCCAAGCCAAACTGGTACCGATTCATAATATCTATGCCAGCTCAATGATGGCATCACGTAGCCCAATCGTCGCAGAGCAACTACCCGTTGCTGCATGGCGTATCGGTATAGACGATGCCAAAGGCTGGAATATCGCTGCCGGTGATTACTTGGCGATTGAGATTGATAAGCAACAAATCACCTTGCCAGTACAGCTGGTCGGTTATTTGGCAGAAGGTTGTATCGGTTACCCAGTTGGGCAGGTGAGTATCATTCATCCATCAATGCCAGCGTCGGTGCGTAAAGTAGATGCACCAGTGACGATGATGGGTAGCATGGCTAACGATATGATGAACAATAACGATACTGCGCAAATAAACGCAGCGCCGACCACCACACAGGAGGTGTAATATGCAAGTTACCCGTATTATCCCTGATGTGCCAAGCTTTTTGGCCAATAGCATGAGCTTTGATACTTGGTCTATTCTGTTTTTGGTGGGTCAATCGCTAGTCATCTTTTTAGTCGTGGTATTGGTTGCCGCGATGATGATTATCTATGAGCGCCGTATGCTGGCTTTATGGCAAGATCGTTATGGTCCAAACCGCGTCGGGCCTTTTGGTTCATTGCAGTTGGTCGCCGATATGCTAAAAATCTTCTTTAAAGAAGATTGGACACCAAACTTTACTGATAAGTTTATGTTCA
Source organism: uncultured Psychrobacter sp. (assembly GCA_913061175.1). GTDB lineage: Bacteria > Pseudomonadota > Gammaproteobacteria > Pseudomonadales > Moraxellaceae > Psychrobacter. The sequence continues at coordinate 1,120 of CAJXUF010000102.1, read as the reverse complement.
CGTTGGCACCTGCGGTCGCCATGTTTACTGCCTTGGCTTCATTTGCCATTATTCCTATCTCGCCAACGCTTGGCGTCGTTGATTGGGATATTGGTATTCTGTTTTTCTTTGCTATGGCGGGTATTGCTGTTTACGCGGTGATGTTTGGTGGTTGGGCATCTGCCAATAAGTTCTCTCTACTTGGCGGTTTGCGCTCAGCAGCACAGACGATCAGTTACGAAGTGTTTTTGGGTTTGTCGTTGATGGGCGTTGTTGCGCTAACAGGTTCATTTAACTTACGCGCTATTGTCGAAGCACAAGCAGACGGCTGGTATATCATCCCGCAGTTTTTCGGATTTTTGACCTTTGTCGTGGCTGGTGTAGCCGTCACTCACAGACATCCATTTGACCAACCAGAAGCAGAGCAAGAACTGGCTGAAGGTTATCATGTCGAATATTCTGGCATGAAGTTTGGTATGTTCTTCATCGGAGAATATGTCAACGTCGTGCTCATCTCTGCCCTGATGACTTGTCTGTTCTTTGGGGGCTGGCTTGCGCCTTTTAACTTAGATATTCCATTTATCCCACCTGCATTTTGGTTCATGATAAAAACGCTATTCTTTATGACAATGTTCATCTTGGCACGTGGCTCGCTTATGCGTCCACGGTATGATCAGGTGATGAACTTTGGCTGGAAAGTTTGCTTACCTGTCACCTTAATTAATCTGCTGGTTACCGCCGCTGTCATTTTGCTAATGAGATAGGGCTTATGCCAACAAGGATAATAAGACAATGATTACCGCTATAAAAAAGACGCTCGTCGGTATGTTTACTATCGTTCGTAGTATGTGGATGGTCAATAGCCATGCGATAAGGTCGCGCGATACCATACTCTATCCTGAACAGGCCGTACCTGTACCGCCGCGTTTTCGTGGGCGTATTGTTCTGACCCGTGATCCAGATGGGGATGAGCGCTGTGTGGCTTGTAATCTATGTGCGGTGGCTTGCCCTGTCGGCTGTATCTCGCTACAAAAAGCGGAGCGTGATGACGGGCGCTGGTATCCTGAGTTTTTTCGCATTAACTTCTCGCGTTGCATATTTTGCGGAATGTGTGAAGAAGCTTGTCCGACCACGGCTATTC
>CAJXUF010000101.1 GCA_913061175.1 uncultured Psychrobacter sp. | reverse complement strand
TACACACTGCATATCGTCGGCAGCGTCAGATGTGTATAAGAGACAGTATCTGCTAAGCAAGCGCTACTTGGTTGTATCTTAGCCGTTGCTCGTATATTCATCGGCATCTCATTACGAATGCCTGTCAATCCCGAATGCATCTCAGCCACGATGCTTTGGCAATAGGCGCTATTTATTCTACTTTGACTATTATGTCGTTTTTCAGCGTTAGATTTATCAATACCTGTCCAAATATCAATATCCGTAAAGTACTCATTGACATGCATCGCAATCGCTAAGGTGTCCCAAACGGTTACTTTATTATTTTCTTCACCGTAGACTAAAATAGGCACTTTACCCGTTGGTGAATGCGCTTCGAGCGTTGGACGTGCTGATGGATGAAACAACTCAACAAGCTGCTCATCAAAATCAACATTGAATGCTTTAAGCAAAAGCCACGCTCGTAGCGACCAAGAGGAGTAGTTTTTATTACCAATAATTAATAGCGGTTTTTGCATCATAGAGTCCTATTAAGCGATAACAGTAGCATTTTATTATGTACTCAATGTTGAGTATTGACCAGTCTATAACCCGAGTCATATTTCTATTATTTAAATTATATTTCAAAAAGATGCCCATCCAATGTTTGGAAGGGCGCTTATTTAGACGGGCAATTATTTAGAAGGGCGCTTTTTATTTCTCGTACTTACTACAATCAGTTCTTGTTTTTGATTAGGAAAATAACGGGCAGCGCAACGACATACATCAGCACACCGTACAAAGCAGCAGGCAGTGCTATAACTGGCAGTGTGCTCACACCCATGATAATGGGGGCTAAGGTAATAGCCGTCGTGCTATTTTGGATACTGGTTTCTATCGAGATGGTTTTGGTATCATACCAGCTGAGCTTTAGGACTCTAGATATCGAGATGCTAATAGCGAATAAAATAGCAATGATAAAGATCAGCTCTAAACCAATTTGAGTGAATTGTGTTTGTAGTAGTTGCCAGTTAGAGGCAATAGCAGCAAAGACAATTAGTACAAAAAACACGCTAGCCAAGCCGTTAAGCAGACTGCTGCGACGTACCATAAAGTCCGTAAATTTGTGGCGAGCAAGCATACCAAGAGACACTGGCAATGTGGTCAATAAGAACATGACTAGGCCAATCTTTATCGCGCTAATAGAGTTCGCCTGATCTTTCATGAAATGATCAAAAGCCAACGTGATTAAGATAGGCAATGTAATGACCGATAGTATGCTGACTACACCGGTCAACGCGATAGAGAGCGCTACATTTCCTTTGGCATAGTAGGTCAGCATGTTGCTAGTGACGCCGCCGGGGCAAAAACTAATCAGCATAATCCCAAAAGCAATCGCTGGTGGCGGAGCTGTCACCAATACGACTGCTAGCGCAACCAACGGTACCAACACAACTTGATTGATTAAGCCGACAAAGAACGCTTTTGGATATTTGGCAATGACCTTAAAATCACTAAGTTTTAGGCCTGCTCCGAGGGTGAACATAATGTAGGCAAGGGCTAGTGGCAATAATGCTAGCGCGGTATTATTCATCAAACATTCCTTGTAAAACTAAAATGCCACATCAAGATGGCGTTTTGAAAGTAAATAGTAGCGGGGCAACCTTGTCACCATACAGCTGCTCACATTCCATGTGTTTTGGTATTTAATCGTCTAGCTATTGAGGTGTCTCAACCACTGCTAGATCAAGCCTATCAAATGATAATAGCGGTATTACGCTCGTATAGTAACCCACTTGTCGTGACTATTGAGGTTGGTCGAGGTTGTTGGAAGCTATCGGGAAGTGATTAGGTAGTGATTGGACTTTTTGTGGGTAATGACGCTTTGAGCATATTGAGCATAATGATAAGCGCAATAAAAAGCCCACAAGATTCTGTGGGCTAAATACTCTAACTGTCTAGTCTGTTCATGCTGCACTAGTCATCTAGTAAATCCATTTGCTTAGCGGCTTCATAGATACCGTTTGAGCGGTTACCCGTGCGGCAAAAAATCAGCATTGGCTGCTCAGCTTGATTAAAGAAATCTGCAAACGTTTCGACGTGAGTTTGATTTAGCTCATTACCTGCAAAAGAAATCTCTTTATAAGCAAGACCAGCTTCTTTGGCTGCTGCTTCGATTTCGGCACTGGTTGGCTGATTTGGCTCTTCACCATCAGGACGGTTATTGATAATGGTTTTGAAACCATTTTCAGCAATCATAGGCACTTGGTCAGGCGTGATTTGTCCGGTAAAGCTAACTTCATGGCTCATAAGAGTTCCTTTTTTTATTGATGTTGTTGGGTTTATAAAACGTGTTGGTTCGAGCGATGGTTGTTGTTATAACAGACCTTGCATCAATGCGCTTTGGTACAGTAGCTTGGCGCGTGCACCAGTGCCGCAAAACATTAATATAGGCTTGGGCATTGAGTGATAGAAATCGGCAAACTGCTCGACCGTTAGCATACTTAGGCGCTCATCATCAAAAGGCAGATGCTGATACGCTAGGTTTGCCTGTTCGGTAGCCGTTGCCAAATCGCAGCTATTAGGCTGTGTCTCAATCTCGGCATCTGGGCGAATATTAAGCACTGAGCGATAACCAAGCTCAGCAATCTTAACGCATTGGCTTGGGTATATTTGCTTATAAATCGTTAAATCATCGGTCATAAAATAGGTTCAGTTATATTTGTTAAAGTATATTTATTATTGAGGGTTGGGCTAAGAATATCAATTAACCTATAAATCAGCATTTTTTAGGCTGATTTATAGGTTAATTGATACCCTATTTAGTGCGTCTAGCATAACACAGGCGCTATCATAGCGATATTGTGTTGTAGGTGACAATAGTAATTGAGGACGAGAGAAGTTAATGTCGCAGCGATTTTATTGTGGTCAAACTATAGATTACTTTAACGCATCGACAGCATCTAAGGTACTTAGATAGACTTGTCCTGATAGCTCGCTAATCAATGGGGTGTGACCGATGATGTCCATCACAGGACCTTTAATAAAGCTAAAATGTAAGCGCTTGTTCTGTAACGCTAACTCGTGGTTTAAGGTGCAAAGCATTTCTTGAGCGGTCAAATCTATGTGATTGACGGCAGCCATAATCAATACGATTTCATTGGCATCTGGATATTGCTGCATGGCATTGAGGATGCGTCGATGTACAGATTCACTATTACCAAAGAACAGACTCTCATCGATACGCAACATCAATAAGTTGTCAAACGTTACGACGTCATGGCGATTGATATTACGAAAATGTCCTGTACCGCCCAACTGTCCAACGACAGCCACGTGCGGCTTACTCGACTGCCAGATGAGACTGGCGAATGACACCATTAGGCCAATGACCAGTCCCGTGTTTAGCCCAAATATCAGAACACCGACGAACGCGGCCAAAAAGCTAGCGCCATCTAAGCGATCGCGCTGCCATGCAGATTTCAACGTCGCAATATCTATCAAGCCAATGATGGAGGCCATGATGGTTGCGCCCAGCAGTGCATAGGGTAGTGGGGCAAGCGCATTGCTGAAGGCTATAAGCGCGGCAATCATTACCAGTACGGTGACGAGACTAGCAAGTGGTGTCTTAGCGCCTGAATCGGCATTGATAGCCGTACGCGAAAAACCACCAGCAACCGCAAAACTTTGGAACAGTCCACCAGACAGGTTGGCCAGCCCGAGTCCAGTCAGTTCACGATTGGCATCAAAGCTTTCACCACGCAAGCGCGCATAAGTACTGGCAACTGAGCTGCTCGATACAAATACGATCAGTGCCATCAATCCTGCGGTTGGTAAAAGCTTCAGTGCTTCTTGCAGGTCTGAGATATGCGGTAACGTAAAGCTCGGTAGCCCTTGTGGAATACGACCGATGGTCGCCACACCATGTGTGCTCCAATGCAGTGCCATACTGAGTAGGATAGCGATGCCAAGTAAAATAAGCGGGAATAAGCGCTCTGCCCATTTGGCATATGACGATGATAGCCACGTCTGCCATATCCACTCACTTGCATAGCGATTGGCAACCAATAGCGCAAATGCGGTCACACCAATAGCTAAGGTCAATGGATGCAGCTGGCTGGCATAGCGTTGCATGGTAGTCAAATACCCAATTAAACTATTGCCAGTGACCGGAATGTCTGTCAGATATTTGAGCTGACTGACAAATATAAGGACCGCTGCACCGCTTACAAACCCTGCGGACACGCCGCGGCTGATAAACTGCATGATCCAGCCAAGTTTTAACCGTCCTGCTATCCATAGCAGTGCACCTACCATCAGTGCCAATAGGCTGGCCATCAGTGCATACTGTTCAGTGCCTTGCTCAGCATAAGGCAGTAAGCCACTGGCTGTCATGATGGCGGTAATGGCAACAGGTCCTACGGCTTGCACGTTGCTAGAGCCAAGCCACGCATAAACGAGGACAGGTACGATCGCTGCATATAGGCCATAGACAGGCGGCAGTCCTGCAAGCACTGCGTAACCTAGGCTCTGTGGTATGACCAACACGCCCACCACTATTCCTGCGACGAGATCAGTCGGTAACGCTGAGAGCTGGTATTGACGCAGCCAAGCTGGAATCAGACGAGCGACGATAGAGGACATATCAATCACCACAGTAGATAATACAAATAATTAGGCGAGAGCGGCGTTATTCTGCTTTGGCACAAAAACGTTGATACAGTAGATCGAGTACAGCTAGCGCATCCTCGCTTGCGATACTATAGTAAATTTGCTTACCTTCGCGGCGTGTGGCGACCAGCTCGTCTTTACGCAATATACCCAATTGCTGCGATAAGCTCGGCTGCCCAACCCCGACCAAATCCTCCAGCTCACCGACACAGTATTCGCCTTGGGTCAATTGACAGAGAAGAAGTAGGCGATCAGGGTGCGATAGCGACTTTAATAGTTGGCTGGCTTGTAGCGATGCTTGCTGCATTTGCTTGGCAAGATCGGCAGGTACTAAATCTGCAGTATCAGATGACCTATCGTCAGTGGTACTACGAGTAGGTGTACCTTCGGCTGAAATAGAAGTAGTCAGAACAAATTCCTTACATTAGAGGGTAACAAATGCCATGATTTTTTGAACGATATATAGTTGATTATCAATGATATCACGACACATAGCAAGTTATCATTAATTACATTATATAAATTGATAAATTGTATGGTGGTTGTTATATTGGTGGCATCAGATAAGTCGTAGAAACGCATTATATACGACTGAATATCATACTTAAGGATTAATTAAAGATAAAAATCCCTATGTCCAAAATATGTATAAATAACTTATGTATAAATAATTAAAGAGGCCGCCATGCAAGTTCATTCTTTTTTAGACAGCGACACAGAAACCTATACCCACGTACTTGCTGATACTGAGCAAAAATTATGCGCCATTGTCGATCCTGTATTGAACTTCGATGCTAAGTCAGGCAGAACCAATACTAGCAGTGTGGATGAAGTGATTGAGTTTGTACGTGAGCAAGATTGGACGCTCAAGTATATTATCGAGACCCATGCGCATGCAGATCATTTATCAGCAGCCATTCATGTAAAAGAAAGCCTTGGTGGACAATTAGTCATCGGTCAGCATATCACCGAAGTACAAAAAATCTTTAAGCAAATTTTTAACTTTGACACCAGTTTCCGCACTGATGCCAGCCAGTTTGATATTTTGACAGACGAAGGCGAGACCTTAGAGCTTGGTAACATTACTATCACTGCGATGTATGTACCTGGTCATACACGTGCCGATATGGCCTATCTAGCCGCTGATAATGAGAAAACAGTGGTATTCGTTGGGGATACGTTGTTTGCGCCTGATGTCGGTACAGCACGCTGCGATTTCCCTGGTGGCGATGCCAAAACGCTTTATCAGTCTATTCAGAAGCTGCTAGCACTTCCTGAAGATACCGTCATGTATCTGTGTCATGATTATCCGAGCAAAGGTCGTCAGCATTGCCCGACGACGACGGTAGCCGCGCAAAAACTAGAAAATATCCATGTCAAAGACAGTATAAACGAAGCGGAGTTTGTGCAGATGCGTGAGCGCCGTGATGCGACTCTAGATATGCCTCGCCTCATAATTCCTGCTGTACAAATCAATATCGATGCAGGACATTTTCCAGAGCCAGAAGAAAACGGTACACGTTATCTAAAAGTTCCGATCAATGTCCTCGGTGGATAAGTTAAACAGTCTAATAAATGAAAGTCATTACCTGATGCAGCACTACGCAAGTATCGTATGATTGATATCTATAAGAATGCTAACCTGTAGACTGTCCATTTCTAGATGCTATGTATGACCAACTGCAAGCGCTAAGTGCGGCAATAACTGGAGAAAGCGATGAACCCTTACGAGCGCTATGTGTTGCCAAAGATGATAGATATTGCCTGTAGTACGGGCAATGTGATGAAAGCGCGTTCTAAAATTGTTCCGCAAGCACTGGGTAAAGTACTGGAGATTGGCATTGGCAGCGGTCTGAATTTACAGTTTTATGATGCTAATAAAGTCTCTTCTATTATCGGTGTGGATCCAGCGGCTCAAATGCAGTCGCTGGCTCGTGAGCGTGCAGCTGACATTGGCATTCCGGTTGAAGTGATAGCTGTCGATGTACAAGGTATTCATGCTGATACAGATCAATTTGATACGATTGTAATGACTTTTACCTTGTGCAGTATTGATGACCCAGTAGCCGCGCTCCGAGAAATGGCGCGCGTGTTAAAACCTAGCGGTCGCTTATTATTTTTTGAGCATGGCATAGCGCCAGATTCTTCAGTTGAGCGTTGGCAGCATCGATTGACGCCTTTTTGGAAACCTATAGCAGGTGGGTGTCATTTAGATCGCGATATTCCAGCACTTATCAGAGAAAGTGGGTTTGCTATTGACGAGTTGAGCGAAGCGTATTTGCCCGGCCCAAGACTAATGAGCTATGTGTATAGCGGTGTGGCACAGCAACTGGCATAAAGGATAAGCCCAATTAACTATGCTAAAATTATTTACCAAGCAACTTAACTAGCTTTTATATAAGAGCGTTCATGAACAGTATTTGAAATAACAAAATAATTAGAATAGGAATTAAATAATGAGTGAGCAAAGTTTTCATCTAGTATGCCCACATTGCCAAGCAACCAACCGTGTACCTGCTACACGATTAAGCGCTGCGCCAAAATGCGGTAAATGTGGTCAGCCATTATTGACTGCCAGTCCGCATGAGCTCAATGCGAAAACAATCAATAAGGTCATCCAAAAGAACGATGTGCTGACTATCGTGGATTTTTGGGCGAGTTGGTGTCAGCCTTGCATCATGATGGCGCCAGAGTTCAAGAGCGCTGCTAGCCAATTACCGCAGGTGGTCTTTGCAAAGGTACAAACGGATAAATACGATCAAGCAGCAGCCCCTTATAATATCCGTAGTTTGCCGACTATGGTTGCTTTTAGAAATGGTAAGGAAGTTGCGCGTCAGTCAGGCGCACTACCAAGCCATCAAATCGTTCAGTGGGTGCAAAGCTTACAGTCGTAGTATCGTTCAATTAGGTGACTGCTTATCAAAGCTATCCGTTTTGCCATTGTAGAAAATATCAGTAATAAAAAAGCCAATATGCAGGTTGCATATTGGCTTTTTGCTATTTCATGTACTATTTTACGGTGTCATACACTGTTTTAGCCGTGTAGATAGCTTTGCACTTTCTTAAGCTTATTCACCATAAATCTTAATGCCATTGGCAAAGCTACAACGCTGAATGCGCGCCGACTGGACAATTGCATCACGCTCACCGTAGAGACGCGATAATTTTGCATCGCGTGCTTTGGTATTGTTGCTCTTGCCTAGACCAAAGCTGATATTCGGCGAAATACCCCAGCGTCCTGCAGAGACGCCTACACCGACGCCTGATGCCGATAGCGTAGATTGCTCGTTGCGAGCCGCTTCGACATAGCGGTTGACGCGAGTGTACTCTTGGCTAAGGGCTTGGCAATTATAATTTTGATAAGTACTTGGCGGTACATATTGCGGGGTGATGTTACCAGTAGAGGCACAGCCTGAGAGCGCAAAAATGCCAGCTAGTAGTGTCGCTGTCGTAAACGTTTTCATAATGGCTCCAGTGGCTAAGTGATTGTATTTATATCTATTTAAGATAGCAAAAATAGCGCAATTAAGATATTGAAAATCCATCGATGATGAAAAATTTTCGCATCATGTCATCAACATATCGACAGCTTTCTAAAACGGTTGTTTATTAAAACAGAAAATCGCTTATTAAAATAAGTTTGCGGGCTTGGCAAAGGCTAGTATTACGATACCAATATAGGCAACGGCAGCGATAAGAATACCTGTTTTTCTTTGCACTGGTGTCGCATCAACTTTAAACGCTTTAATACTTGAGCTAATAGCAGCGATCAGTAAGATGATTTTGGCAAACACCCACTGTACAGGAGCGTTGGCACCCATCAATTGCATTAGCATCATTGCACCTGACAGGATAAGTAGGGCATAGATAATATGAGTGGCTATTTTGACTGCTCGTGGTGCGCGGCGGTCTGCGCTGAGTACTAAGTAGCTTTGATATAAAAATAGCGCAACAGTCAGCGCTGCCATCAGCATATGTAGGTGTTTCATTGAATATTGCTCCCTCTAAAACTGCAGTATATAGGCTAATTTAGAATAGTTAGTTGCGATTCAAACATAATCGGCTATTTGTTTTGACCAGCACATAAGGGACTCGCAGGGCTTTGACCTTGCCATTCTGTCGGAGTATAGGCATGGATAGCGAGGGCGTGCACTTGGCCACCTTGCGAAGTGAGTAAAGGCGTGACTAAGCCGTATATCAGCTGATGACGCCCGACCAGTCGTTTGCCTTCAAATGCATCGCTAACGATAGTGAGCTTAAAGTGGCTTTCTTTACCTTCAAAGTAACCGGCATGCGACATCGACTCATTGATCAGTTCGATGTGCTGCGGTTCAAGCGCTTGTAATTCGATATGAAGTGCGTCGGCAGTAGGTGTGGTACTCATAACAATCCTTCAGTGTATTTTGCGCAATTTGATTGGGCAATCTGCAAATAATATTTATCGGCATTATAACAGACACGATAAGCGGGATAGCATGCGATTGCCAAATTGACCAATTGCAAACACTGCTGATTACAATGCTTATCAACTACAATGCTTGTCAATTATAAAGCCTGTAATGTCTGGCTATAACTAAAAAAGCAAAGCACAACGCTTTGGCTGTACTTTGCTTCTATGATATCTAAACACGCACTGATAAAGCGTAAAGGTAGCTAATTAGCTACTTAATTAGCGGCGCGACTGTTGGTATAGAGGCGTAACTTTTGGCATCAATGACTGTAACTCTGCGATACGGCTGCTGCTCGTTGGGTGAGTGCTAAGGAATTGTGGTGGCTCACCCTGGCTTGCTTTTTGCATTTTTTGCCAAAGCGTAACAGCTGCCTGAGGGTTATAACCTGCACGTGCCATCAGCTCAAGACCGATCTGATCGGCTTCGCTTTCTTGAGTGCGACTGTGGGGTAGGCTCAAGCCCAAATTACCAGCAGTACCTGCTAGCTCAGCCTGTCCTTGTGATAGGCCGAATATACTAGCAGCCAGACCGATACCAGTTTGGGTTGCATACTCGCGTGATAGACGCTCGCGTGAATGCTCACGTAATGCATGAGAGATCTCATGGCCCATGATGGCAGCAATCTCATCATCAGTGAGGTTCAGACGATCGATGATGCCTGAATAAAACATAATCTTACCACCCGGCACCACAAATGCATTTAGATCGTTAGACTTGATGGTGTGTACTTCCCATTGCCATTTGGCTGCATCTGCGCGGTAGACACCAACTTGACCAACCAAACGGTTCGCAATATTTTTTAAGCGGTTTAGCTGAGCGGTATTGGTATCTAGCACACCTTTTGATTTTGCGTCTTGTATTGTTTTGGCATAGCTTTGGGCAGATAGCGCCAATACTTGCTCACTAGATACTAATAGCAACTGCTGACGATCAACACCAACTGCGCCAGAATTAGTAGTGCTAGTACAACCAGTTAAAGTCAGTGCTGACAATGAAGCGGCCATTACTGTCGTGGTTAATAACTTCTTCATAAAATATCCTCTCTATAAGATGGAAAAACGTAAAGTCAAACAAGTTGAAAAATAGTGCAGCAGATATTGGAGCCGTGTTTATTGATCTTTTAGTAGTGCTCATTCATCCGCTTAAACAGTAAAAGTTTACCTTAACTGCCATTGGAGATAAGTATAATAATGTTAACCACCTAAAACCAAGATAGGAAAAGTAACAATAAAGCGTATGATTGTAAGTGCGATATGTTTTTATTAGAGTGAAGATAGTGCGTTTTTCTTTTATCGATTGTCTTATGACCACTATAAAGCTAAAGAAAGTAGAGCCCAGACTTAAAGTTCTATAATTAGTGTGAAATATCTTTTATTTAGTTAAAAATAATTCCTGTTTTTAAATCAATTGCTTATGTTGACTTATCCGATAAAAAGGGCATTTAGCTAAAAATATTAGAAATAAATTCTAAAAAAGGTGTTGACACCCACAGAATATTTGCTAAAATAGCCAGCCTATCGAGACGGAGTAGTTGTTAACAACGCTACGGATTGATACTAAGCGGGAATAGCTCAGTGGTAGAGCATAACCTTGCCAAGGTTGGGGTCGAGAGTT
>CAJXUF010000100.1 GCA_913061175.1 uncultured Psychrobacter sp. | reverse complement strand
CGAGATAGGAGTCCGTCTCGTGGGCTCGGAGATGTGTATAAGAGACAGACTACCAGCTGCAAAGTTACGAACCACGCACTCTACAGGAATCATGTCCAAGCGTTTAACCAACACTTCGTCATCAGACAATTGCTTTTCGAAATGTGTTTCGATACCAGCATCAGACAGTTTTTGCATGATAAAAGCATTAAAGCGGTTATTAACCACACCTTTACGTGCTAATTGTTCGATACGCTTACCATCAAGCGCTGAGGTATCATCACGGAAGTGCAAAATCAGAAGATCATTGTCTTCTGTTTCATAGACAGATTTGGCTTTACCTTTATACAGCAGTTGTTGCTTTTGCATTATGGGGGTTCCTGTTCGTTCAAGCTTATGTGGTAAAAACGCGCAGCTACCGCTGACTGATGTAAGACACATGGTTTGCGGCTATGATAAAGAACGCAAAAGTCAGCGATATAGATAAGGGAATAAGTTTAGTTCGAAGTGTTGCTAACAGCACGCTGAGGTTTTGGCAGTTGATACTGATTGCCTGACTCATTTTGTAGTTGGAGCGTGTTTGCCCCAGCATTAGGTGTTGAATACAAAGGTACAAAAGGTGCCGTTTCTTGGGCGGCAGGTAGCTCTATCGGTGCAAGCTTTTTGCTTTGTTGATAATCTAAGCTACCGTTGTCACGTTTACCAAGCAAGTTTTTAGTTGCTTGACAGCCGCTTAATACCAAAGTGCTACCTAAAACCAAGGTCAGCATTGCTGGAAATAATTTTTTCGTTGATGATGCTGTCTTTGATGTTACTGTCATCATGTTGTCTCTCTGAGTTAGCAGTTATTGCTCATGTAGGCGATTGACTTATCGTGATAAGTTGACTTGCTGCTAGCTCGAATGGCACTCATCTAATGTGCAGCAAGTCTTAAATCGCCGAATATCAATTGGCTAAATATCAATTTATCGTATGTTTGCTCGAACCAATGCTTCATCAATAGTTGCATGATGCTGCTCTGCGAGCCAAACCAATGGCAGACGGATACCTTTATCGATAATGCCCATTTTGTGCAAGGCGTACTTCGCTGGGATAGGACTTGATTCGATGAATAGGTCACGGTGCAGATGCTTGACCACGTCATGGATTTTACCAGCCGCGTCAAAGTCACCACGCAAACCCGCAGAAAAAGTCTCACTCATGGCTTTTGGTGCTACGTTAGCAGTGACTGAGATATTGCCTTTGCCGCCTACTTTCATTAGATCAAGCGCAGTGCCATCATCACCAGATAACACAACCATTCTGTCACCAACGGCTTTTATCAATTGCTCACCGCGACCGACAGATCCTGTCGCATCTTTGATAGCAACGATATTATCGATATCACACAAACGCTCAACCGTTTCTTGAGCGATATCAACCACTGTACGTCCAGGTACGTTATACAGCATTTGCGGTATATTTACGGCTTTGGCAATGGCTTGATAATGCTGAAATAAGCCTTCTTGTGGCGGCTTATTGTAGTAAGGAGCGACGAGTAACGCACAGTCTGCACCTGCATCGGCAGCATCCTGAGTCAGCTTGATGGCTTCCATCGTGTTGTTGGCACCAGTACCCGCGATGACCGGTACACGACCTTTGACATGCTGAACAAAATAGCGAATGACATCGCTATGCTCTTGCATAGATAGGGTCGCTGATTCGCCAGTAGTACCAACAGCCACAAGGCAGTGTGTGCCCTGCTCGATCTGCCAATCTATGAGATCTGCGAGACGTTTATAATCAACCTTACCGTCAGGGTGCATGGGCGTTACCAAAGCTACCATTGAGCCTTGTAGTCGGGTTTTGATCTCGTCGTATGCTGTGCTCATAACCGTGCCTTACTGTATTATCCTAGCTTTTATTAAAGCTGTCACATGATAGGTCGTTTGCAAGTGGCCATTGCTTTGTGTGCGTTGATAAACGCTGATGGCGTAACTTACTTGATGTTAATGCTGCGTCTCTACTTACTATAATAGCGTTTGTACCATAGATTATTATATCTACGATATCAGTATCGTGATGGCAATCTACCAAGAGTAATAGGCGTACCTACTAACCGACAGAAATATAATAATAAGAGTGCTCGTTAGTGTAGCATATTTTGATTTGACCGCTATCAATCAATTGGCAGTCAACCCATAATTTTAGTACCAAAAAATGGGCATTATTTTTCGCTTAGACTTATAGAGCTTGAACTAAAACCTTGTAGATAAATAGTTACACCATTAAAGGAGCAGTTTAGCGCAATCAACGTACGCTGATAAGTCTCTTATGTAATATTAACGAATCGTCAACACATCGATAGTAGGTCGATAGAATCGAAAAGGCAACCCTCTCGTACCGATGCCGCTACTAACAAATATCTGTGCACTTGCATGTTGGTATAGGCCGCGCTGCTTACCCATGCGACTGTTATATAGCAATGTTGATTGCTCACTACTGCGTCGAATATCGTTTTGTTTTTGAGCAAGCAGGATATTTTTTTGAATAGCCTTTGCAGCACCGGTTATCAATAAAGGGCGTGGTTGTAAAGGTTTTGGCAGATCACTGATACTATCAAATCGTGATGCCAAGATAATCACTGGATTGGTGGCATTGGCAATCTCCGATCCAAGCACTGCTTTATCAGTCGCTTCTGATGTTTCAATATCTGTAGATTGCTTGGGCACATCTTGCCAACCGCAAAGCACCGCTACTAATGGATTTGTATTCGAGTTTTCTTGCTCAACACTGTCTTGATTATTAGTTTGATTAGTAGACTGGTTGACGACTGACTGCTCATTTGTTGCTCTCGCACATTTGAGTGGCAGTGACGTACATTGCTGACCGATATAGTTAATATCGAGTACATCAAAAGTACTGGCCAATGTATCTTCTAATAGTGGCTGACCTTGTTTGGTCGTATTCATAGATTGATAACGCAAGTCCGAGGTACTCATGACCGTATAAACAGGTTTATTCACCCCTTTAAATAGCATTAACTGACCCACCAAATCTGCACTTGGATAATATAACCAGTCGCCCGTAATCAGCACGGCGTCTGCTGATAAGGCGTTGATAGTAGAGACTAGCTTGCGAATATGGCGCGGCTTACCACCGTATATCCCTATACGCAAATCTGCCAATACGGCGACTTTGAGCGGTGTAGATAAATCTAAGTCAATAGAATGATGCTCTAATCGTAAGCGGTTGGGTTGTACAATGACAGTATAAAAGTATAAGCCCATCATCAATATTGCCATCAGTATGGCAGGTAGTGATAGCTGCGCTAACATCCGCATCAGGTCCTGTGACCAAGCCATGATAAGCAATATCGCCCAAATAGGCATCGTGTAAGCGGCATAATACAATGCAAGCTTTACCCAAATACGCATAAAGCGCTTAGTAGGATTGGCATTAAACGTTTGTAGCCCTGACCACAGTGCAATGTACGCTAGCAATGCTGCTGACGTCGTTGTAATAAGCGTATGTAGAGCGGGGTCAGTCATAATTACCTAGCGGTTGCATAGTGGTACGAGCCTACTAAGCGACTCGGCTCACCTTAGAGCCTATTGATTGCTCAATAACTCATTTAACGAATGGATTGCTGTTGAGGTCTTACTCTTAGCTGTTTGATAAAAAGCCAAACATTATAGAGGTCGACCTCCATGATAGACAAGCACAATTATTGACGTGCGCGCTGCCTTTATACTCTGCACCGTAATCTGAGTTACATTATGAGTCAAATTAACAGCCACGATTTAATCATGACACCTACTCAATACGTAGACCAATAATAGCAGGAATGCCTTGGCGTATAACTTCTATAGTGACCACGCCTTTTTTAGGAAGAGAAGAGATAGCACCTGAAAAATCTGCCACTGTTTCGATCGGCTTTTGATGAAAGTTAGTGATGACATCGCCTGCTAGAATACCTGAGCGTGCGGCCAATCCAGTAGGATCCACCGTGGTAACCAATATGCCCGTTTTATTATCTACAGCAATTTCTGCTTGTTCATCTGCCGTCAAATCGCGTAAACGTAGGCCCAACTGTACATCATCATTTTGCTCATCACCGCTCTGTGCTCTTACATCATTAGGCGCATAAGCGAGCTTGCCGTTAATCACCATCTGCTTACCGTTACGCTGAACCCGTGCACGGAAGGGGTCGCTTGGACGCGCTCGATTGAGCAAGTTCAGTAAATCAGATGCCTCCATGATTTGTACGTCATTGTATTGCAAAATGATGTCACCAGGTTTTAGGCCTGATTTTTGTGCTGGTGAATCTGGTGATACACGAGTCAGTAAGGCACCTTGAGGGCGCTCTAAATTATAAGCCTCGGCCAGATTGCGATCGATATCTTGTGGATAGATTCCTAGATAAGCACGCGCCACTTCACCGTCATTTTTTAGCTGCTCATAAATATCCATGGCAGCGTCAATAGGGATCGAGAATGACAGACCCATATAACCGCCAGTACCACTAAAAATACGCGAATTGATACCAATCACTTCACCGCGCTGATTAAATAGTGGTCCGCCAGAATTACCAGGGTTTAATGCCACATCCGTTTGGATAAATGGCACACTGGTCTCACGCGAGAAGCTACGCGACTTGGCACTGACAATACCAGCAGAGGCTGAGTAGTCAAAACCAAATGGCGAACCGATTGCTAATACTGGCTCCCCTACTTTTAAACCACTGGAGTCACCAATAGGCAGGGCTGGAAATTGACTGCCCTCAACTTTTAGCACGGCCACATCTGAGCGCTCGTCACTACCGACCAAGGTTGCATCAAGCTCGGTTCTGTCATTGAGCGTCACAGTGATTTTGTCCGCACCTGCGATGACATGATGATTGGTTAGCATATATCCATTGGAGGTAATAAAAAAGGCCGTACCATAAGCATGTTCAATCGCTGGCGTCGCAACTCGATCAGGAATACGTAGACGATCACCAAAGAACTGACGCAATACTTCAGCAGTCTGAGCCTTAGCGAGCTCGGCTTCACTAATCGTTTTGGTGACATTGACGCGTGCCACTGCTGGCGTGACTTGTTGCACCAAACCAGAGAAATCAGCCGTAGTGACTGCAGCCTGAGCACCGTTTATCGTCGTGACATTGATTCTAGCGAACATCGCGGTACTAACAGCGAGTGCCAGCGCACTACGTTGTAACCAGCGCTGCATATTGGCAGTGGTCTGTCCTTTGAACATATTGATAGGCATTTTGTGTCCTCCATATGAGTAATCGCTGTTATTAACAGCCACGTTATGATTGTCAGCGATAGCGACTACACCAAGCGGCATGCCCCTATTCGTTACTATTTGGTGAATTATATTCTTTTATCTATTTATCTTGTCTATCTATGCGGCGCAGCACTTTTATTCGAGCTTATTGTCATAACTATTTAGCAATTACTTTACGCTTATTTTTAACACTACTCATTACTTGAATATTTATAGAGTGCCTGTCTTTAGAAGATGGTTAATAGTGTAGAACATTGCTAATAGTGTCTTATAAAAACAAATACTCTCAACCTTCAGTATATGACATTTCATAGCGCCAACACTATTATCCTGTGCGCAACGTGCATGCCCCACGCAGCTACTGTATGATAAATAAAAACTTAAAGTATGATGCTAATGCCTTTTGCATAGTGCAGGATAACCCAAGGCAACGTTATTTCATACGGGCTTCGTATACTTTTGTGGCCGTGACATAGCTTTTTTGCAGGTACGGCTTACATCAGCTTGAAATAAAATCATGGTATGATGTCAAACCAAATATTTTACTAAACAAACAAAAGTTAGCTTGTACATAAGGCTGTTTATTGCAGGTTTATAAACTGGCTATCATCACTCTTGTTTTCCATCTTTTGCATTTCTAGCGTATTGTGATTTATCTAGAAGCGCTTTTGTCTTTGCTACTTTATAGTAGTTATATCATATCTAGCTTATGTTGTGATTCATGAGGGCTATCAGTGCAATAGCTTGGCTACAACAAAACGGATAACAACTTATTGTTAAATAAACGGTAGCGACTATCTTATAACAGCTATCGATAGATATAAAATATGACAAGATTATAAAAGGATTAATTTATGGATACCGCCCTTTTGCTATCCGGCGTGGTTGGGATTGGCATTGCCGCCCAATGGTTAGCTTGGTATTTAAAGCAACCATCCATTTTATTTTTATTACTGATTGGTATTATCGTCGGCCCAGTGCTGGGTGTATTTGACCCAGACTTGGTGTTGGGCGAGCTGATGTTTCCCTTCATCTCTTTGGGCGTAGCGATTATCCTATTTGAAGGATCGTTAACGCTAGAGTTTGATGAGATTAAGCAACATGGTACCGTGGTACAGATGCTAGTATCGGTCGGTGTACTGATTACGATTGCTATCGTGGCCCTATCGACTTATTTACTATTCGATGTCGATCCATTGATTGCTCTACTCTTCGGTGCACTAGTCTGTGTGACTGGTCCGACAGTCATTATGCCGCTGCTGCGTAGTGTACGCCCTAACAAAACCATTTCCAACATCCTAAAATGGGAAGGTATTATCATTGACCCAATCGGCGCTATCGCTGTGGTATTGGTCTATGAGTACATTATCTCAGGCGGCGAAGCCAGTAGTATTCTACTGTTTGCTAAGATTGTCGTATTGGCAACGGCAATGGGTATGGCGGGCGCTTGGTTACTTGCGTTCCTTATGCGTCGTCATATGATTCCTGAGTTTTTGCGTAATGTTTTTACTCTAGCATTTGTACTGGTATTATTTTCGATATCGAATCACCTAGAGCATGAATCAGGTCTATTGACCGTCACAGTATTGGGCGTAGCATTGGCAAACTGGCCAAAATTCCCACGTGAAACGATTTTAGAGTTTAATGAATCGTTGACCATTTTACTGATTTCAGTGCTGTTCATTATTCTGGCGGCGCGTGTAGAGTTGGCAAGCTTGCTCAGCGTTGGTTTCGCAGGGCTAGTGCTGCTCGCTATCGTGATGTTTGTCGCACGTCCATTATCAGTCTGGGCATCAGCTATCGGCTCGAACCTTAAGACCAATGAAAAGCTGATGATTAGCTGGATTGGCCCACGTGGTATCGTCGCTGCTGCCATTTCATCACTGTTTGCCATTCGTTTGCAAGAGTATGATATTCAGGGTGTAGAGCTACTTGTACCTCTCGTATTTATGGTCATCATTGGTACGGTCATGATTCAGGGTTTAGGTGCAAAAGTAGTCGGTAATTTACTTGGCGTACGTGAGCCTGAGACCAACGGTATCCTTATCGTTGGCTCAAACCCAATTGCGCTATTGATTGCTACTTCTTTAAAAGATCAAGGTTTTGACGTTATTGTTGCGCACAATAACTACACCAACATTGCACGCGCACGCATGAGCGGTCTGCGCACTTACTTTGGTAATCCTATCTCTGATCATGCAGATCATCATCTGGATCTAATCGGTATTGGTCGTCTGTTTGCGATGAGTATGGACAAAGAAATGAATACGTTGTCCGAGATTCACTATCGTCATGAATTTGGTGAGCGTAAGCTATACCGTCTTAAATTCAGTGACGAAAAAGTCAAAAGCGAGCGTGATGACAAGCAATCGAACTTCCATTCACAGTGGTTGTTTGGCAAAGATGTGACCTATACCAAGCTTGCCAGTATGCTGTCCAAAAAAGCTCGAATTAAGATTACCAACATTACGGATAGCTATAGCTTTGAGCAATATAAAGCGGATAATAAGCAATTTGTACCGCTATATACGGTAGATAAAGAAGGCAAACTGCACGTCATCACCGATAAATTTGACGGTACTGTCCCTCGTGACCGTAAGCTTATATCGCTAGTGGTAGACGATGAAGTACAGCCGAAGCCAGTCGATGTAACGCCTAAGCAAGAGCAGGCTCGCATGGCAGCGGATGCTAACTTTGAGTCAAACTCAAAAGCCCCTGAAAAGCGCAAAGAGCAGGAGCCTAGCCCTGACGATAGCCAGACAGCAGCGCCAGAGCCTTCGGTAGATAGTGACAAAAGTGATGGGCAAAACACTGCTAATCAGTCATCAGCTACCCAAAGCAGTAGCACCGAGACTAAGTCACCTTCTAGCACTACCGTAGAGAAAAGTGAGCCAGCAGAAGAGCCAAAAACGTCTGCTACTAATATGGATAATAAAGGCGTCATGTCTGCAAACTCGACAGCGACTTCGAAAACCAAAACCTCTACGAACAGTAATGGCAATGGTAGTGCGCCTAAAAACAAAAAAGGCGCGCTTGATCCAAACCGTCTACCTGACTCTGCTCAAGATAGCGACGCCTCTATCGCTACTACTGAGGATGTAAAAGTAGATAAAATAGATGACAAATAACGTGCATAGTTATCTGCTTTATTGACTTAAAGATAAAATATTTACCTTAACAAAAAGCCCCAGCAATGTGCTGGGGCTTTTTGTTGGGGCTAACTGACTGGCTAACTGGCTAACTGGCTAACTGGCTATCGATACATCCAACTGCCATATAAATCTATTTGGCAAAATTTAATTATTTAATATCGAATCTGTCCATAACTGTCTGCCATATACGCGTACTCACTTCATCCGTACTGCCCGATGCATCAATACGCTGTATGCGCTCAGGATACTCGCTCGCAAGCTGACTAAAACCAGTATGCACCCAAGTAAAAAACTCGGTAGCCTGCTGCTCAAAACGATCTGCCGCACTGCGCTTATTGGCACGTTTCATACCCTCTGCTACTGGCAAATCTAGCCACAATGTCAGCTCAGGAAGCTGCGTCACAAATTGTTTGATAAGCATATCGATTTTGCCGCGTACCAGCTCGTCGCCATACGCACGCCCAAAGCCCTGATACGCAATAGTAGAGTCGGTAAACCTATCACATATAACCCATGTACCATTTTGGAGCGCTGGTAAAATGACTTGCTGCATGTGATCACAGCGCGCCGCAAACAATAGCAGCAGCTCAGTATCGTCTTCGATATCCGTCGCTGGGTCCAATAATATGTCACGCAATTGCTCGGCAAATGGGCTGCCACCCGGCTCACGAGTACGTAGATAAGGGATGCCATTATCTTCTAAACGCAAGCACAACTGTTCAATTGCGGTGGTTTTGCCTACGCCTTCAGTGCCTTCAAAACTAATAAAGCGGCCTACAGTAGGTGCCGTCTCCGTATTTGAAGCACTTGATTCAGGTAGATTCGATAATGGTATGCTGCTATGTGAAGGTGTTGCGCTGGTGTGCATAGATACTGACATGATATGACCTTATGTCATTGATGAGCGCTACCTCTACTTTGTAGCACTCAATAAACGATAAGTTTTATAAGAAGATTAAGAAGGAGTATTACTGCGGCGGCGTTTGAGATTTTTTCTCACGCATGACACTGAGATAGTCTTTTACCGCTTGATTATGTTCAGCCAAGCTATTGGTAAATTTGTGCCCGCCATTGCCCGTTGCCACAAAATACAACGCCTCACTATCGGCAGGATGTAAGGTCGCTTCGATAGAGGCCGCTGATGGTAGCGCAATTGGCGTTGGCGGTAAACCATCAATTTGATAGGTGTTATAAGACGTTTTTTCATTGATGTCTTTACGGCGAATATTGCCATCATAACGACTGCCCATACCATAGATGATGGTCGGGTCCGTCTGCATACGCATGTTTTTATTCAAGCGGTTTCTAAATACGGCAGAGACTAAAGGACGTTCATCAGCAACGCTGGTCTCTTTTTCGATAATAGACGCCATCACTAACGCTTCATATGGACTCTTGTAAGGGAGGTTCGGGGCACGATTTTCCCACGCATCAGTCAGTACCTGCTGCTGACGCTTATATAAGTCAGTCAGTACTTTTTTATCGCTGGTTCCTTCACCATAATAGTAGGTATCAGGCGCGAACCAACCTTCAAGATTATAGTTAACAATCGGGTCACTGCTATTAGCCACACTGTCTGGTAATACACCTGTCAAATCCAATGCTTGGGCGATACTGGCATTGTCACTATCTGCGGTCAGTACTTCTTTCTCAATTTTGTCATTATCACGCAGCGCTTGATAAAGGTCTTTAGATGTCTTACCTTCGATAATCTGTACCTTGACCATAGCCGCTTTTGCGCCTTGACCTAGTATTTGTAGCGCCTCAGCGATAGTCGGGTTTTCGGGTAGTTGATACGTACCAGCATGCAACGGCGCATCGACTTGTGACTTAATATATAGCTTAGCCACGCCTGCCGAAAACAGCGGAATCTGCTGCTGCCACTGCGGTAGTAGACCATAATACGTCTGACCTGGTTCAATCGTGACCATTTGCTGCGGCTGCTCGATACGACCAAACAACGTCTGATAAACCATAACTAAGAAAAATGCAGCAATAAGCCCCAACACCAGCAGCACTTGATAGCCACGTTGCATAAAAAACGATGGGTTATTGACTTTATATTGACGCGGTTTACTGTTGCCGCTGATGAGCGAGACGTTAGTTGCTGGCGTTGCTGATGTGTCTTCCACCTCATCTACCACTGGCTGCGCGTCCGACAGCGTGGTATCGACACGCTCCTCGACTGTGCCATCTTGCTTGTTTGACGGCGACTCATTGGGACGTTCAGGTGGTATATTAGGTGTAGGCTTGCTCATGGCAACTCGCGAGGCAGATGTTTGCTAGAATTTAGCACTGAACCGTGCGATTTTCAATGGTATTTGCTTAGCTTATGAATTATCTTGCTATTGATAGCAGTTTATATGGCTTAATACCTGTCTCTTATACACATCTGACGCTGCCGACGATATGCAGTGTGTA
>CAJXUF010000099.1 GCA_913061175.1 uncultured Psychrobacter sp. | reverse complement strand
GTTATATGCTGATACTATGCAAAACTTTAGCGGGTTTGCCGATAGCGACTTAAACGTTGATTTTGAAGACCCTGATGATGATGACGGCGAGACCAAACTCTCAGATGGCATTGATGAAGCGCCAGTTGTCAAATTCGTCAATAAAATGCTCGTCGATGCTATTCGTATGGGCGCATCGGATTTGCATTTTGAGCCATACGAGAAGAGCTTTCGCGTGCGTTTTCGCGTTGATGGTGAGCTCAAGGAAATTATCACCCCCAAGCGGCAACTGGCGCCCTTATTAGTCTCGCGTATTAAAGTAATGGCTAAATTAGATATCGCCGAAAAGCGAGTGCCGCAAGATGGTCGTATCAGCTTAAGACTGGCAGGGCGAGAGGTCGACGTGCGTGTATCGACCTTACCATCGAGCTTTGGTGAGCGGGTGGTGATGCGTTTATTAGACAAGCAAGCTGGCCGTTTGAATATGACGTATTTGGGGCTGTCTGATAATGACTATACTGAGCTAAAACGCTTAATCCATCGTCCGCATGGCATTATTTTGGTAACAGGGCCGACTGGCTCGGGTAAAACCACGACGCTATACTCTGCATTGACCGATCTCAATGATCAAACTCGCAATATTTTGACCGCTGAAGATCCGATTGAGTTTCAGCTTGATGGTATCGGGCAGACGCAGGTCAATAATAAAGTAGACATGACATTTGCTAAAAGTTTGCGTGCAATGCTTCGTCAAGATCCCGATGTGGTGATGGTTGGTGAAATTCGTGATTTAGAGACAGCTGAGATTGCCGTACAGGCTTCTTTGACAGGGCATTTGGTACTATCAACGCTGCATACCAACACTGCTATCGGCGCGGTCACTCGCTTACAGGACATGGGTGTTGAGCCGTTTCTGTTGTCGTCGTCACTTATTGGCGTAGTAGCGCAGCGTTTGGTACGTACCTTGTGTTCACATTGTCAAAGCTGGCAGGCTGCCGATACCGAGCAAGCCAAGCTATTTACCGAAATTGGTATTGGGTCAACACTGAAAAGTGATGCCAAAGATATAGCAAGTGAGTCGATTCGTTTGCCCAAGCCAGTTGGCTGCGATAAATGTAATCAGTCAGGGTTTAAAGGCCGTACCGCCATCTATGAAGTCGTGCCAATCGACGATACATTGCGCCGTATGATTCATAGCAATACGGCTGAGTATGAGCTGGAAGAGTATGCGCGCCAGCAAACACCGTCGATACGTGCAGATGGTTTGCGTAAGGTCATAGAAGGGCGCACAACATTGGAAGAAGTGCTGCGAGTGACAAAGGAGAGTGCGTTAACGGACGAGACAATACTAGTATAAATCTACAAACTAGATATCGGTATAACAGACAAAAAACAACTGGCGTAAATAGCCAGTTGTTTTAATATTTTTCTAATTTTGGAGCTTTAGAGTTTTTAGTCGCTATTATTTTGCAGCCATACACTCAATCTCAACGCTTGCTCCAGCAGCCAGTTCTGATACGCCAAAAGCTGAGCGTACAGGATAAGGCTTTATCATCTCAGCCTTGTAGACCTTATTAAAGTCATCAAAGTCATCCATATCGGTCAGCATGACCATACATTTAACAATATCAGACTTTCGGTAGCCATATTTTAATAGCGTGCTATGGATATTATCTAGCACTTGCTTGGTTTCAGCTTTGATACCGCCTTTGACCAGTTTGCCATCTTTAAAGCCAATTTGTCCCGACATATACAATGTATTGCTCACGCGTACAGCCTCTGAAAAAGGATAAGTACCGCCATCGCCTAAAAAAGTAGGGCTAGATTTAGCAATGCTGACAGCCGTCGTCGTATTAGCATTAGCGCTATGAACAAAACCCAATGAGCACATAGCGGCGAGCGCTAGCGTAGATAGGCAAGTACTAGGTTTGAACATACTGTTTCCTCATTGGGTTTATTATCAATTTTTATTAACTACTTGTCATTACTATTATTTTGAGTAGATGAGGCATCGTTTTCTTCGATTGGTGCCTCGGTTTCAGTGTCATCTTCTGCAACTTTTTCAGACGCTTTACCTTGGCGGCGTGCCTCTAGTTCCGCTTTTGGTATCCATGCCCACGTCATCTCAACCACAATTGGATCGCGGTCACTATCAGACTCACGATCTTTGATGACACAAGGGATAATCATCTCACCTTTTGGCGTGTTTAGGATATCCAAACGCTGTTCATCAGACAAGCTTGCCACAGCAGCAATTTGACCTTTTTTAATTGGACGATGGAAATTTACCGAGTAAGATTTAATCAGTAGGATACGATCAGAGGGCAAGTTTAAACCCAAAATAAACCCCGTAGCTGTCTCAGCCAGTAATGTAATGGCGACTGCATGGATAGAGCCGATATGGTTTTGGACGGCTTTATTGTTGTTTAAACTAACGACGACTTGGTTTGGTTCTACCGTCTCATAATAAATGCCAGTTGTGCCGACATAGGGAACGACCTTGCCAAAGGCTTTAGATAAAATACTTGAGCGTGCTCCAGCAGGCAGATATTTGGTGACGGATAACAGTTTAGTAAACTGATTGCTAATTGGTTTTAGCGTGCTACTGGGTTTTTCAACTGAAGATTTTGTGCTGTCAGATACTTTGGCTGGCAGTTTATTGGTCAACTTGGCGGGTAGTTTTTTTAATAATCCTGACATACAAAATTCCTTAACGTAAATGAGTTGAATGACATTCTTAGCATGGCTTTTTATGATAGCGACACAAGTATAGGTTATAAAAGTCGCTACAAATACTATGGTACATCAACCATTGCCTTCCTACTATTATTAGCATGAACTGCTGCGCTTACAAAACTATAGTAGCGTGGCTATGTTGCTAGGTTATGTCATCAATTTAGATCGCCACTTAAAGTAGTCTAGGTATCTTATATGCTAGCGTCATTTGGACAAAGGAAGCTAAGTGAAAGTGCTACAAGTAGTAGACTAGGCGAGACTAAGCTAGACTGGCACCGTATCTAATTTATAGAAGGTTGACTATAGTTACCATGCCAATAGACAGTCACGTTATAATGACAAAATGTTAGCATGTCTATTTTAAACCTGTTTTCAATGCCGCTGGATAACGTTATGCCTGATATGTCTGATCATGAACCGACCAATATTATTTATACGGGCGTTGCTGGTACAGGTAAAACCTATAGATTGCTGCAAATCGCGAAGCAATATACCGACTATCTACCCAAGACTGAAAATGAGGACTTATTAGAACAGCTGCTGCAAGGTCTAAGCTGGCGCGAAGTATTATGTTTGGTGTTTTTAGATCTACGTGCTGAGCAGCAGGATTTGTTAAAGGTACGAGAAATTATTGATCATCCTTTTTTTATGACCAAAGCTGCTCAGAACTCACGTGAGAAAAATCTGGATAGTACAGCTTGGTTAGAGCTACGCAGACATAGTCCTACGAACTCTCAAACAGTCAGTTTTGATAACCGCGCTAGCCAAGCTTATTTTGATAAAGACAATAGTGGGGCATGGTATTTATTACCTGAAAGTATAGTGTTACTAGAAGATTTATCGCAGCAATTAGCTGAGTTTCAGCAGGCACAGCGTGACAACCAAGCCCATCAAAATCAAAACATCGGTCAGCAACGTTTTAGTATGGTGAGCTTCCATCAAGCCTACGGTTATGAAGAGTTTGTAGAAGGTATACGGCCTGTCATGAGTGGCGCTGTACAAGCAAATAACAGCCCTTCTAATCAAACTCAAATGAGTTACGCGGTGCAAGATGGAGCGTTTTTAAAGCTATGCCAACGTGCCGCCCGCGACCCTCAGCAGCGTTATGCAATGCTGATTGATGAGATTAACCGTGCTAACGTGTCACGGGTGTTTGGCGAGCTTCTCAGTTTGATAGAGCCTGACAAACGAGCGGGCAAGCCGAATGCGATGACAGTGAGTTTAGCGTATTCTGGGCGTGCTTTTAGTGTGCCTGCCAATGTCGATATTTATGCCACTATGAATACCCAAGACCATTCTTTAGCGCCACTTGATATGGCGTTACGTCGACGTTTTCGCTTTATTGATTGTCCACCGCAGCCTGATTTACTATCGACAATTCGTGATAGTAATGACACTGATGCTAGCGTGTCTGAAAACTTAGAAGCAGCTACGATAGATTTGAGTAAATTACTAACAGGCTTGAATAGACGTATCATGCAGACACTGGGAGTAGAAGCACAGTTGGGACATGCGTTTTTATTTGCCGTCGCTCAGTTAGAGCAATTACAAACGGCTCTCGTTGAACAAATTATTCCTCAATTGGCTCAAGCAGCTGGTGGCCAAATTACCGTACTGCAGTATATTTTTCGAGATGAGCAGCAACCGACGAGCAAGCAGTTCGTACAGGACAGTCAAGCATTGATGAATGACGACTTGTATAATCCGATGAGCAACCAAAATAATGCTTCCGCTGAACACCAAATGCTTGCAGGGCAGGGTTCTTTTCTTGATCAATCTATGAGTATTAATAGTTATACTATCAATGCCGATCTGATCGCTAGGGATGGTGAGTTTAATCATGCTGCTATCTATCAGCGTTTGTACTAGCAGGGTGACTGTTCAGTGATAATAAATAATCCATATTACGCTAAAGAGCACGCTATTAGGGTAAGCAGTCGCCAGACTCGTATCCCTAACAGTAGTGTCGCTACCATGAATGTTATCACCGTGTTTGAGCATCAACATCTGACTGTGCATGATTTTTTGCAAGTGTCTGACTTCGATTGGCTAATGGCACAAGAGTTTACAGTATTTACTATCAAGCGTAAGCAAGGACAGTGGCAGCTTAAGGTTGGGCACTACATTGGGATTATTCTCCTACCTAGTAGCATGATGCTTGAGATACTGCCAAAGCTCAATCAGTCTACTCAGACTAGCGATATCGTCCAGACTCGTCATTGGGTACAGGGTATGCTATCGGATTTGATACATCTTGATGCGCATAACAATCGTAAGCTACCCAATACGAAAAACTTCGGTCAGTTTAGTTCCCAGTCCACTCCTTTACCGTTAAAAGTATTGCCTATATCAGACTGGCTGATTGAGCAGTTTTTGCAGCGTTTAATGGATTATCAACCCACCAAGCATTATCAGGCTCAGATTGAAAATCAGGCATCACTGCAAGGTCGACTGCTCATTAAAGAACAACTGCGTCATAATAGTATGCAACCGCATAAGTTCATCTGTGAAAGTAGCGTATTAAGTCACGACATGTTGGCCAATCGATTGATTAAGAGTGCATTGGTTTACTTGATGCCTTTATTACCCCAGTTTATTTCTTCAAAACTGTTGCAGCCATGGCGGCAGGTGTCTACGCTCAACAACCGTGAAATGCAGCAGATAGCGGTAATATATACTCAAGCAAAGCGTCAGCTAGACGTTCAGCCACTCCAAAAGCAAAAATTGCACACCGCACATCAGTTAGTAGACTTGGCATACTGGCTATTGAAACAGAGGGCAGCAGTAACAGGTAACGGTATTGATCCAAGCAGACAAAATAGCTCTCAGCTAAGATTGTGTCTATTGATTGATATGAATCAAGCTTTTGAACAATGGGCAAGTCAGCGTATCGCATCGATGTTTCAACAGATTAGTAGTAGTTACCGTCCTTTTTACCAAACCCAAAGTGTCTGGCTAAATGATGCTGAAGGACTAGCGTGCTTATCTATACGGCCTGATTTGCTGATATTTGAAACCGCCTCTGTTGATTGTCAAAATCAGAGGGATATAGCAGCTAGTCAAACTAAAACCAAAGACAAGACTAAAGGTCGCTACAGTCATGTCATCGATATTAAGTGGAAATACTTACCACATGCCGCTGCAATTAGTGCGAGCGACGCCTATCAATTGACCAGCTATGCACAAGCTTACTTGGCGGGGCAGGTCTGGTTGGTTTATCCAGTGCTAGGTAGTGATAGGCAGCCAGTAGCGCTCAAGCAGCAAACTCATTATGGTAGTAATGACAGTGACAGTAGCGATGATATTAAAAACAATGAATCAGCTGATGCCCATTTATGGTTAATGCCGTTTGATGTTTTGACAGGTACACTCAACGGTGAAGTACTGCCACATTTGGACAAAGCTTAATATCGTTATCAATGACAGCGCGAATGACTGATTGATAGGTAAGTAAGAAAAGGGTCTTGCTATCACTATTTTGGCGAAATTGACGTAATTTTAAAAAAATTAGCGATTATTTGAAATTAATCGAAAATAGGTGTTGACACAATCGCCTTTACCCCTTAATATGTGCACCTCGATAGCGAGGAACATTAACAAGTTAGCGGCATTGCCAACAACGAGTTGATTAACAAACTATCGTGATAATAGAGAATTTCGGAGTGTGGCGCAGTTTGGTAGCGCATCTGGTTTGGGACCAGAGGGTCGTAGGTTCGAATCCTATCACTCCGACCATCTATTTTAAGAGCCTTACAGGCTTTTTTTTATGTATAACGGTTTAGTTTCTGATATAGTAAAATATATCGCAAGGTAAGCTTAGTATATAAAAGTCCTCTAAGAGCGCCTGTAGCTCAGCTGGATAGAGCATCTCCCTTCTAAGGAGGTGGCCGCAGGTTCGAATCCTGCCAGGCGCACCATTTAGCCTGAAAATCTTGCCTATTCTTTGGCAATAGTTATGGCGGTTGTAGCTCAGTTGGTAGAGCCCCGGGTTGTGATCTCGGTTGTCGTGGGTTCGAGTCCCATCAGTCGCCCCATATTTTATTCTGTATGTATCTACATAAAAATCATATCTTAATCTAAAAATATATCAGTAATAGCACTCGCCCTTGATGGCGATTTTTTTATGCCTATTCGATTTTATCTCTATATTACCTTTATAAGATTAAACAGATAAAGTTTGATAGCACCTTCAATACTAGATAATCCCCCAAATTTTTATCAATACTTCCTGTAGGTTTTCCTTAAGGCCTAGCGTGACTGTGTCTCATCTATTATTGTTTAGTAATTCTAATAAGTAAATAGACATGACGTTTTAAATGATGCATTATGCTTAAGTGTTATCACATCCATTGTATTTAATAAAAATTATTTATTGGAGCAAGTATTGGCATAGAGGAAACTGACAGAAGTTGTTATTAAGAATACTATTATTTTTTTAAGATGAATCGTTATTAATCTGCATTATTGAGGAATTGATTGATGGACGCACTGAGTGTATTGCTGCAAAACGTGCATTTATTTGAGACTAAGTATTACCGTCTAAATGGCACTGGCAATTGGTCTTATTCTATTACTAGAAAAGACACCATTTTATTTTACTTAGTAATGTCTGGCGGTTTTTGCATCGATGTTGGTAATGGTCTACGAGAAGCTCGCGCTGGCGACATGATCATGATTCCGAATGCGCACAAGCATGTGAGTTACGCACTCAATCACCATGGCGATGTTGCTGAGTCGCTTGATGAACTATTGAGTAATTGCACCGAGCGTACACTTGATATCGATGGCGATGGCGACCCCAATTCATCTTTGATACTGATCGAATGCAAATACGACAAAGAGATGATTAATCCTCTGTTGTCAGTACTGCCACCGATATTGCCAGAGCTCAATGATGCTGCTGACGGACGGTTTGAAGTGATTGATGTAGAGATAAAGCTGCTAACACTAGAAGCTGAGCGTGAGCGTATGGGCAAAACGGCTGTAATCAATCATTGGGCAAGCATCATGATGATTGAGTGTTTGCGCGTCTATATTGAAAGCTTGCCTGAAGCCACAGAAAACTGGCTCAAAGCCATGAAGGATCCATTTTTGACTAAGGCGCTAGCCGCAATGCATGGGGCACCGGGTGAGAGCTGGACCATTCATCAGCTTGCCGAAGTGGCAGGGATGTCACGTTCTAGCTTTGCACAGCGTTTTAAAGATACCGTTGGTATGCCGCCACTGACTTATCTGATCGATTACCGCTTACGATTGGCGGCTCGCTATTTACGCTTACAGCAAAACAGTATTAGCCGTATCAGCGAGATGGTGGGCTACGCCTCAGATTCAACTTTTAGTCAGGCATTTAAGCGTGTGTATGGTGTCTCGCCAAAAGCATACCGTCAGCAGTATCGACAGAATAATCTTGCATAGCTTTAGTTGCTGTTTATTCAAGTTATTTAAGTAGAGTTTCGATAAGAAGCGCTAAGGTCATTTATATGTCCTTGGCGCTTTTTTAGTTTGTGAATAAATATTGTTTATAAACGTTGAGTCACTCATATCTATAAGATCTTTGGTAACTTGCTATGGCTATTTTAGTTAAGGGCAGCTGACATTGAGTCTGTGTTCAGGTACTATGGGTTGATGAGTCGTCGAGACAAAAGCGTTGATGTTGTAGCGCGTTATATGTCCTTATACGATAGGCATATAAAAGGATCGAGACGATGTTTATTTTCGCTGCTGATGGTATGTTATGACTGAACCGACCGCAAAGCTAAATGCAGAAAATAATGGCCAACAAGAGGCTGCTGCAACTGCTAAAATAGAAAGTAATGTTGATAAAAACACTGCTATAGATAACCCGCATGTCAGCAAAGATGCACCGAAAAATGAGTCGGTAGAGACACCTGATAAGGCGGCATTATTGACGATGTTTACCTTGTCAGATATCGAGGCGGTAACAATTGAAGCAGTAGTATCTGAGTCATCCGATAGCCTTACAGTAGCTGCAAAACCTGTGGCTCAAGAAACCAATGTCGCTACGCAGCGTGTTGCGCTTTATCGTGCTCAGCATGAGCGTACTCGACTGTTATATATGGCATCTGCCAATACGCGTCCTACTTACTTAGTACAAACCCTAAAGCCACAATTCGCAGAATATCAGCAATATTTACTTGCGCAGCAGCTCGATAAACGTGGGTTGATGGATACGGATACGCTCGAAAGACTCTGGCAGCAGCTGCATGTGGTCGATGACATTATTGCAGATATCGTGCGTCATATGCCTGCGCAGCAGCCCGCCGGTTGGCAATTGACGACTCAAGATGGTCGCAATCCATTGTGCTTTGCTACGGTCGGTAAGTTAAAGCACGGCAAGCCAATTCGCGACCAAGGTAGCCTCAACAGTTATGTGCTTGGACATTTTGGCGTGAGTAGTTTTACTTATGATCGAGGCTATTATATCGGTCATGTGGTTGGTTATTTATTCAGCTGTTATTATTGTGCTCACTTGTCGATTACTTATGGCGTCACAGCCCTTGGACAGCAAGTCGTGGCTGACTATGATTACGCCAGTCTTGAAACCCCCCATATGGTTAGATTATTACAAGGTCTTGACGGTTATTGCAAAAAACGCATTTATCAGTTGGCCGTTATTTGTGCGCGCTTGAGCGTGTTTGCGAGTGATAAACGTATTGAAAGAATGCTAATCGCTGAGGTTAATGACTTTGATAAAAAGCTACAGCAGCAGCATCTGGATGTCTTATTATTACAAGGTTTAATGCCTGATAGTAATGACTCAACGCCACTTTTCTAGGCGTCGAGTGTCAAATTAATAGAGTTCTATTAAGTCATAAATTATAACTATCTACCTGTAAGCCTCTTAGGATATCCGCTGCTATGCCTGCCTATCATTTCAAAGCGCTTGACGACCATGGTGTTGTTCAAAAAGGCTTGCTAGAGGGGGATTCTGCGCGGCAAATTCGCCAGCAGTTGCGCGATAAGCAATGGACACCCGTTGAAGTCAACCCGGTCAATGACAGACAGAGTCAGAGCAAAAACCGCTACAAAAAACCGTCTGCATACGAGCTGGCATTGCTGACACGTCAGTTGTCTGTATTATTGGCAGCAGGTATTCCACTTGAGGAAACCTTGGCAGCAGTTGCTAAGCAATCACCAAAGACTCATATAAAATCCTTGATGCTTGCAGTGCGCTCACATGTTTTAGAAGGACTCAGCTTAGCACGTGCTCTGCAACAAGCCGCTAGCTTTCCGCCGTTATATATCGCTACGATTGCCGCAGGCGAAAAATCTGGTCACCTCGACCTTATCCTCAATCAGCTAGCAGACTACACCGAAAACCGCTTTGCCCTCCAAAAGAAAATCCAAGGGGCTATGGTCTATCCGATTGTCCTAATGGTAATGGCAATCGCGGTAATTATGGGGCTAATGAGTTTCGTTGTGCCCAAAATTGTCAAAGTGTTTGAGCAGTCTGAGCAAGCGCTGCCTTTAATTACTCAAATTGTTCTCACACTATCGAATATCATTACTCAATGGTGGTGGTTAATATTATTGGTATTGGCAGGTACCGCATTTTTATTCTACCGTTTCGCCCAAACGCAAGCAGGTAAATTAACCATTGATAGCGTGGTGCTTAGATTGCCAATACTCGCCAGATTGTCCAAAGGATTAAATGCCGCGCGATTTGCCAGTACCCTTGCGATACTAGTACGCTCAGGAGTGCCTTTAATTGAGGCATTACATATCGGTGCTGCGGTCACGACCAATTTGCATATCCAAAAAACCATTATCACTGCGGCTGATAGGGTTACAGAAGGCTCTAGTTTGTCTAGCCAGCTAGAGAAATCCACTTACTTTCCACCGATGATGGTACAGATGATTAAAAGTGGGGAGAACTCAGGCGAGCTTGAAAATATGCTGAGCCGCGCCGCCAACATGCAAGAAGCGGAAGCCACAAATTTTATCAGCACTTTATTATCGCTACTTGAGCCGCTGATGCTGGTGTTTATGGGCATTATCGTAATGATCATCGTTATGGCAGTGATGCTACCTATCGTCAATATGAACGACTTGGCAGGATAGGCTAGCTTTCTTAAGTTTTGCGCACTGTTGTATATTGTTGACTGACACCTATTTGCGCTTATCC
>CAJXUF010000098.1 GCA_913061175.1 uncultured Psychrobacter sp. | reverse complement strand
CGAGATAGGAGTCCGTCTCGTGGGCTCGGAGATGTGTATAAGAGACAGAGATAGTCTCGATTGCCTTTGGCAAGTGCTTCGAGCACCTCATCTGCTGCATCGTTAGCGCCTGATTGTTCATGTGCAGCGCTATTTTGTGTGTTGCGGTATTTTTCTTTTAGAGATGCTACGTTACCGATTTGCGGATGTCCATCAAACGCTTCTAATAAGTTAGCCTCATCATTTTGTACTTTGTTCCAGATAGCGTCGCTACTTGCTAGCAGTGCGTCAACGTCTGCAAAAGGGCGGGCGTCTGCAAGTTTATAAGCCCAGTTTTTATTGGTGCAGCAAGTCAATAGCTGAGCGATGGCGACTTCTTGTAATAGGTCGTTGAATTGCGCTAAGGTTAAGCTCACGATGACATCCTTTTCTAATAGGGTAGCCCGTTATCTGTATCGGGCGATAAATGTTTGATAGAGGTTTATACCTTATGGTTATTTGCATAAACTTATAGGTATAAGCAGTAGTCTTGATAAGCAGCGGTTGCTTCAGCTTTATGGCTGATTTGATTAAGCTAGCAGCTACTAATTTGCTTAAAATCAAAAGTCGATAATCTATGTATTCGTAGTCAGACCTTTGGCGCTTATATACGCTTTGCATAATTTCAAGTTATAGTGAACTGACAATATGAAACAGATTTGCTAAGGAAACACTGATATTTTAGCCGTCGAAAACGTCTGGCAAGAGGTAATTAATGACGGCGTAATTGATTTACAGTTCCCATTTTGCTAAAACCTGACTAATTGGTCAACTGTTTTATGCGAAATATTTTTATTTAACAGGTTATGCTGCTCAAATCTATGTATTTATATAAGAATACATAGCAAAATATAGCGACTATTTTGTCGAACCTGTCTCTTAGAGTGAGGTACCACTGCTATGACTCAAAACAATCAAAAGGAAGAAACCTCAGTGACTGATACGCCCTCGCACCGTAGCCAACAAGCCATTCGCGCACAGAACCAAGCGCTTATCTTAGCGGCAGCTGAAGAAGAGTTTGTGCTTCAGAGCTATCGCGGCGCTACGATGCAGGGCATTGCCGATAGGGCAGGCTTACCTAAAGCCAATGTTCACTACTACTTTAAAAATAAAAAGAATCTCTACATGGCAGTGTTACGCTCAATCATTCAAGAATGGAATGAAGGCTTGGTAACCATGACAGTAGATAGCGACCCAAAAACAGTCATCGAAAAATTCGTCCGTACCAAGCTACATCAAGCCTTTGTCAATCCAAGTCGCCATAAACTATTTGCAATTGAAGTCATCGGCGGTGCACCGCATTTGCATGAATTTATGTCCACTACGATGAAGGAGTGGGTACACGATAAAGCACAGGTAATGAAAGAGTGGCACAAGCAAGGCAAAATTGGGATTACTGATCCTCTACAACTACTGATTTTGATTTGGGCGACTACCCAACGTTATGCTGAATTTGAGATTGAAATCGTTGGATTAATGGATAAGACGGCGTATGACGCAGCAGATGAAGCACGTGCGGCAGACTTTCTGGTGCCTTTTATTCTAAAAGGCTGTGGCCTTGAATGATGATATGGTGGCTGTTTGATAAGTGAGGTGCATAGACTGTTGCTATTTGTTTGTCTATCACACCTCGTTTACGGCTAAATACTTCGATATATTTAACCCTAGCTTGCGTTTAGTCTTAAGCGACTTCTTGCGTTGGTTCTAAACCGTCTTCAGCGTGCTGTGCTTTGGTATCAAACTCGATGCCATAGTTTTTGGGTAAAATCATATCAAGCGTGATTGCCACAATCCCTGCCATCGTTACCGCTGAGCCAAAGATATTCTGAAAGAACTGCGGCGTTTGTGACAGTACGTCAGGGACAAAGGCGATACCCGTTGCCAGACCCAGTGAGGTGGCAATGATTAAGACATTACGATGCGTAAATTGCACGGTAGATAAGATGCGAATGCCAGCAGTCGCTACCGTCGCAAACATCAATAGCGTGACGCCGCCAACAACAGGCTTCGGTAATTGGGTAAAAATAGCGCCAAGGACAGGGAACAGTCCCATCAGGCATAGGATGCCGCCCACATAGAAACCCACATACCGACTGGCAATACCCGTCATTTGGATCACACCGTTGTTTTGGCTAAAGGTTGTCACAGGGAAAGTATTGAATACTGCAGCAATCAGAGAGTTAACACCATCTCCTAGTACGCCGCCTTTGATGCGTTTCTCATAGAGAGGGCCTTTGATCGGTTCACCTGATATCATTGAGGTCGCCGTTAAATCGCCTGAGGTCTCGATACTGGTAATGATATACATAAAGGCAATAGGAATAAAAGCCTGCCAATCAAAACCAAAGCCATATTTAAAAGGGATCGGCACCGTAAAAAAAGCGGCTTCAGAAACCAGTGAGAAATCGATACGTCCCATAAATACGGCCGCGATAAGGCCGAGCATCAAACCGATAAAGATGGCACTTGAGCGAATGACTTTATTATTTATGATGCTAATCAGTACGACACTTGCTAGCACACCACCGCCCAAGAGTAAGTTTGGAATACTACCAAAATCTTCAGCACCAAACCCACCTGCTAAGTCAGTCAGACCTACTTTGGTTAATGACAAACCAATCGTGACAATCACGCAGCCTGTAACAATAGGGCTCATAAAAGATTTGAGTTTGGTGATAAATTGACTCAAAAATATCTCAACAAATGCACCGAGAAATGAAACGCCAAAAATAACGGATAATATCTCTTCTGGACCACCGCCGCGGTTTTTTACCACAAATCCTGCTGTCAGTACCGCTGCCAAAAATCCAAAGCTGGTGCCTTGTAACGCCATGAGACCAGAGCCAACAGGACCTACTTTACGGGTCTGAATAAAGGTTGCGACGCCAGATACTATCAATGACATACTGAGCAGGTAGGGGATGTGCTCTCCTAAACCTAATGTGCCACCTATGATAAGAGAGGGTGTGATGATACCTACAAACGCTGCAAGTACGTGCTGTATAGCACCTAAAAATGCTTTGATGGGGGTAGGACGGTCATGCAGTCTATACAGTAAATCGGTATTCGCTGGAACGTTTTCACTCATGGTGGTTTCCTCCTAAAATAACTGCTTAGTACCCGCTTGACTGTAGATATCAGACAATGTGGTAAATCACGAGATCAAAGTTTTAACCCAATCTTTGACTTGTTTTTTATCGATGTAAACAATAGGGGTACGCATCCGTCTGTAAGATAAGTAATAAAAATAACTAATATATGTTGGCTAATATTTTAACAACCTGACCAATTAGTCAGGTCTATTTAGGGTATAGGTAAAATACAAGTCATTGCAATGTTTTTTTTGGTACTAGTGCGTTTACAGGTTTGTTACGAAAGAGGGAGGGTTAGGTAACATTGGAAGGTAGATCAAAGACGAGGGGTGCTGACCATTGAAAGTAAATAAGTACTAAGATCTATCGCCATCTCTATTGCTGTTTTTTAATCAAAAAAAGCCCCAACCATATTCGTTATGGTTGGGGCTTTTACAAGTTTGCTTAACAGTTGATCTTTATTCCACTATCACCAAAATTGCTACTTTGGTGTACGACCAATTATTTTGGGCTTGATGACCATACGGGTGAGCGGATAACGCCTTGTCCTGACTTACCAAACGCTTCGCCACCGTTGAGAGATTTGATGGTCAGCACGCCTTTTCCGCCTTGGGTCGATGCGTAGACCACGCGTTTACCGTTTGGTGAGAAGCTTGGAGCTTCATCAATACCTGTATTGCCAAGATTGGTAGTGATAGCACCATTACTATTCATAATAGCCGCTGAGCGCCCACTCAAAAAGGCAATTTGTGTACCGTCACTGCTAAACTGCGGACTGGTTGCATAACCCCCGTTTGACACTTTAGTCGTTTGGCCCGTAGCAAACTCGTAGCGATAGACTTGCGGCTTATTAAAGCCAGTTTTATCACTGACAAACACAAAAGATTTGCCGTCTGGTGCATAGCTTGGCTGCACTTCACTACTTGGTAAATTAGTGAGCCTTCTAGGTGTACCACCGCTGGCGCTCATCTCATAGATATCAGCACTACCCTCAAAGCTACTAGAGAATAATATCTTGCTGCCATCAGGAGAGAACGAAGGGCTTAGATTGCTACCTGAAAAAGGTGTCAGGGCAGTTGCGCCGCCGCCACTGACGTTTTGCACGTAGATGACGGGATATGATTTTTCACGTTGTACTGAGTAGGCGATACGGTTGCCATCAGGTGACCATGCTGGTGAGAAGATAGAGCCTGTCACTTCAGTAATGGTTCTAGCATTTTCGCCATCAGCATCCATCACTTTGAGACGCGAGATCTTTTGCTTGCCAGTTCCTGTTTCTTCAATATAAGCAATGCGCCCTGAGAAGTCTCCTGGAATACCAGTAATCAGCTCGTATACTTTGTCTGCGATGACATGACCGGCATAACGCATACTTTCTCTATTGTTGTCAGCGGTTAGGCTTTGCTTGCCTTCTATCACGCGACCAGATTTAACATCGATGACTTCATAATCGGTGATTATTTTGCCACGATTGGTACGCGTGCTGCCGACAACCAGATACGGTATGCCCATGCTTTGCCAAACGGGTAATGTACCTGTCAGCTCTTTGCTACTGTGCGGCTGCTGCGGCAGATCTTGATTGGTTACTTTTAGCTCGGTTTTACTCAAGTCATTTAATATAATCGGTGATAAGACAGAGTCACCCGCAAACGGCACAAACGCGACTTGGTTTTGCTGAACAGGAATCTCATAGTCCAATTCTAGTACAACAGGTGCAGCGAGCACGCTTTGCGATATCAGCAATGCTGAGGTACTGGCGAGTAATGAGACTAGTAATTTTTTGTGGGTACGCATGAGTAAATGGAGCTCCTAAAATTAGTATGATATTCATTTTTTATTTAATGAGACAAGCATCTAGATGAGGCAGCAACCTATGCGAGACAAGCCGCTTAACGTCACGTTACCAATATTATAAGAACCTAGCAACTGATTAATTGCTGCCTTTAAACTGTATGGTAAAAGTCGGGTATTTAGGGTCATCAGCATCAATCGGGAGACTGCCAGTATTGAGTACCGCTTGTCTTGCCGCTTCGTTGACCGTGCTATCAGGTCCAGAGGCGGTCACATTGATCACATCGCCATTTGCATTGACAGTGATGGTTAGGGTGGCACGTTGAGTAGAGCCTCGCGCAGCAGTAGGCGGCGTATAGTTACGCTTGATTAAATTGATGATTTCGCTGTTGCTGGCACCGCGACTGCCACTGGATGCAGAACGACTACTACCCTTGGACGTACTAGAGGTTGACGTATCACCAGACACAGTAGACTGCCCATCTGACAGGCTAAAGGTTTTGCCTGCATTGCCAGAGCCGGCAGTATCAATCTCAATATTGCGATCGCTAGCAGTGGGACGTTTTATCTTTGGTGGATTGTTCTGCTTTTGACGAAACTCTCCCAGCCTTTTTTGTTCTTCTATGAGCTGATCGCGTTTACTTTGATCGACTTGATCAAGCTCTTCCATGGCTGATTCATCTAATTGTGCTGCCCACTCAGCCATTTTGCGCTCATATTCTTGATTTTGTTCAAGCAAACGTTGTTGATGGTCTTCGCTCATCAGTATGGGTTGACCAGCTGGCTCCTCAGATCGTGTAAATACAGGCACGCGCTGAGAGGTTGTCTGACTTGGATTTTGTGCACTGACGCTACTACCAGATACTTCTGGCTGAGCACTACTGGACGAGTCGCTAGTGCTACTATCTATCTGCATTGCACTGGCTGCTGCACGGTTGGCCAGTATTTGTCCTTGCATTTCAGCAAGTTGCTCAGGAGATACCATGACCGTCTCGATACTACCAGCAGTCTCAACTTCAGTGGTTTGATAGTTATAAACCAGTATGCCAATGATAAGACCATGCGCCAGTAAGCTTAGCAACGTCGGCAGTGTTAGCCCGTTGCTTTCTGGTTCGGTAGGTACATAGACGGCAGGAGCATTATGCATGGTAAGGATACTCATGAACGTGATTTGTCAGATTGATTACTAGGATTGGCTATCATGATATAAGACGTTTGCTAAGAAACATTTATCACTATAAAGAAGGCGTGGGTAGTGGTGCACCAGTCAGTAATCCAACTTTTTCGATACCTGCTTGCTGCAAAGTGGCCATGAGTGTCATGATGGCACCGTACTGATTGTTTTGGTCGGCATTGATCATTACCTGTACTGGCTCAGCATTACTATTATCGCTCTGAGACTGCAGGTTAGATAATGTATTAATCAGCTCAGGCTCACTTACAGGCACGTCAATATTACTTTCATAGCTGATAAAAATATCACCCTTGTCAGTCAAAGAAACAATCACAGGTAATTGGCTCTGACTCATGGTATTGGTTTGTTCTTTTGGCAGATCAACATCGACACCTGTAATTAGCATCGGCGCTGTCACCATAAATATCACCAGTAGCACCAGCATGACGTCAATATAAGGTACGACGTTCATTTCTGCATTCAGGGCTTTTTTTTCACGGCCGTAGGGGTTTGGTTTCATAGCCCTGTCACCTGACCTGCATTAACTTGGGTTTCTTTGCTAATAGGCGCTTGTACGCTGGTCTCACGCTGCAGCATGCCTGTCATCTCATCACAAAATAAGGCACGCGAGTCATATAGTCGGCTCGATTTTGCTGTGAAGTGGTTGTACGCCAATACCGCAGGGATAGCGGCAAACAAACCCATGGCTGTGGCAATCAGTGCTTCGGCGATACCGGGAGCGACAGAGGCGAGGGTAGCTTGCTCAGTTTGAGACAGTCCCAAAAAGGCATTCATAATGCCCCACACTGTACCGAACAATCCGATGTACGGAGCAACGGAGCCAATGCTGGCTAGCGTCGTCAGTCCTGACTCTAGTAATTGCTGCTGGCGACCTAGGCCGACGCGTAGCTTGCGTTCAACACCATCGATAATATCGTCTTTAGGCTGACGCTTTTTATGCATTCTCAGGTATTCTGAAAAGCCGACATAAAAAATCTGCTCAAGTCCCTGACGATCAGGAGAGCCTTGAATACCTTGATATAGCTTGGCCAAATCTTCGCCTGACCAAAACCAAGTTTCAAATTGTTGATCAAAGTTTTTGGCTGTACCAAGTCGCGCACTCATGCGAAAGATAATAACCCAGCTGAGCAAAGAGGCTAATAACAATAGTGCCATCACAATCTGCACCAATAGACTGGCTTGGGTAATAAGATCGACAATATTTAATGATTCAGGCATGTAATGGACTCACGAATAATTGATAACAGCTGGCTGGAATAGTGATATCCGAACCAGACAACCCCTAAACAAACACTATTTACTTTTTATTATTTAATACGCAGCACGTTTCTTCACTAAAAATTTGTAACTGTGCTTAGAAAAATGCTGCAACAGTAAGTATCGCGATTTAGGTATCGGTATAATAACCCCCTAGTTTACTTCTAAATGAGAGAAAGGTCATTATTAATGTGTTAAACGACTATTTAGGTGGGCTGCTACTGATTCATTCAATAGTTAGTTGGATAACATGGATAATGACCGAGCAAATACTTATTACCTAAAACTGATGACTCAAACCGAATATTACCTTAATAACGAATAGAAAGTAGTTTTTCAAATAGCGTAGGGCAGCATAACTATATATAGCTTTTCATGTGGCTTTTCTGAATATAGCTTTTCATGTGGCTTTTCTGACCAATAGTCTTGAAGTCTCTCAAAATCCTATTTTGTACGAGATAGACATTATCAACGATTGAGTTTGTAAGATAACTGGTCTAATATGTTACGCTTTGTTACTACATTATTCTTATTGTGGCATCGTTATTTTTTCGCTGAGGTCATGTTCAATTTTAGGTAATGATGACTTTTTATTAGCCAGTCGGGGGCGACACTTATGAATGCAATTGAACGCTATTTTGGGATTAATGGTGAAAATACCACGATCAAAACAGAAATCATCGCTGGTATAACCACGTTCTTGACGATGGCTTATATTATCTTTGTCAACCCTAACGTCTTAGCCGATGCGGGTATGGATAAAGGGGCCGTATTTGTAGCGACCTGTATAGCAGCAGCAGTAGGTTGTTTCATCATGGGTATCTACGCCCGACTACCAGTTGCGCTCGCACCAGGTATGGGTCTTAATGCCTTCTTTACCTATGGTGTGGTGCTTGGTATGGGCTACGCATGGCAGACAGCGTTAGGTGCGGTGTTCTTG
This sequence comes from uncultured Psychrobacter sp., assembly GCA_913061175.1. Taxonomy (GTDB): domain Bacteria; phylum Pseudomonadota; class Gammaproteobacteria; order Pseudomonadales; family Moraxellaceae; genus Psychrobacter. Next base: position 2,641 of record CAJXUF010000098.1, on the reverse strand, counting down.
TCTGGTTGTATTTTCGTACTACTGAGTCTATTTAAGATTCGTGAAGCAATCATTAATGCCATTCCAACGTCTCTCAAAAACGGCGTAGTCGCTGGTATTGGTGCGTTCTTGGCGTTTATTGCATTGCAAAGCGCAGGTATCATCGTCAATCATGATGCAACCTTAGTTGGCCTTGGTGACATGACATCATTTGGTCCTGTCATGGCTTCATTAGGTTTTGTTGTTATCATTGGCCTGTCTTACAAGAGAGTTCCAGGTGCAGTAACCATCGGTATTTTATTGGTTGCACTGATTAGCTTATTAATGGGCTATACGCAGTTCACAGGTATTATCTCTTCACCGCCTTCTATTGCACCGACTCTTATGCAATTAGACATTGCTGGTGCATTTGATGTGGGTATGATCAGTGTGATCTTTGCTTTCTTATTTGTCGATTTGTTTGATACTGCTGGTACTTTGATTGCCACCACTAGCCAAGCAAAACTAACGGACAAAGATGGCAATATCCCGAACATGGGCAAGGCACTACTCGCTGATTCAACAGCGACAGTAGCGGGTTCTTTACTGGGTACTTCATCGACGACCAGTTATATTGAGAGTATCTCTGGTATCGCCTCAGGTGGCCGTACAGGATTAATGGCTGTTACGGTAGGTGTGCTATTCCTGTTCAGTATTTTCTTCTCGCCGCTAGCGGGTATGATTCCAGCTTATGCAACGGCTGGCGCTATCTTTTATGTAGCCGTACTTATGATGGGTACCCTAAAGGATATTAACTGGAGCGACTTAACAGAAGCGGCACCAGTGGTCGTGGTATTGCTATTCACACCGCTTACATACTCTATCGCTGACGGTATCGCACTTGGTTTTATTACCTTTACAGCTGTAAAAGCAATTGCAGGCAAGTTTGCAGATATCAGTATCGCTGTCTGGATTTTGACTGCTATATTGTTGTTCAAGATTATCTTCTTATAATGCAACGCATTGTGAGACATTAGATAGCGTCTCAAACAAGAAACTCTCCTTATCAGCTGATGATAAGGAGGGTTTTTTTTGTTAGCATTATAAGACTATCGTCTTAATTTAAGCTCGGTATTCTTGGGGTTAAATGTTTAGTATTTCTGATACCAGTATTAAGTAGGGTGATGCCAAACTATGGGCAATAGTAAACAAAAAAACGTAACCAAAGCGTCATGGCCAATAAAGTGCTTGTAAGTTATTGTTATTTAGATATATATTAATTTATGAAAATAATAAATTTCGTTAGTTTGAAAAAAACTTTCGTGATATTATAGCCGAGTTAAGCGCATCACCTCAATCAACGCCGTAGAGGTTTTTCTTACAGTGAATTAGCCCCGCCAGATTACCATTTTGAGTCTACTCGTAATGTTGATCACTCCTTTCACTACAAACAAGAAGAAGGCACTAATGCCGCTTAGCTTTTCGTTGTTGCCTTTGTATTGTTAACGTAGCCCGTTTAACAGTCGAACGACCTACTTAACCGTCTCCAGCCTATGCTGGATTTTTAGTTTTGTGATGGCGCCGTTTGGTCTTTTGATTATTGCTGTGAATATCCGTCAATAACCACTATTTTTTGATAGCGGTTATGAGCAGTTATACAGGACGATCAGACTTCCTAAAGCACCATTTATTATGGTTTTTAAACGATAGTTATGGAGTTATTATGAACCCAGTAGACCAGTTTACCCCGCAAGAGCCGATCTTGTTTAATCCTGTTGATATGCTGTCGCCTGAGTATCTCGCCCAGTCAGCAGAAGAACTAAATAAGCGTATTTCGCCGCTATATAGCGCCGATGAAGAACGTTGGTTGTCTGAGTTGTTGCCACTTGCTAAACCCAGTATAGAAGAACGCGATGCTGCTGCTGAGCAAACGCGCAAACTGGTCGAGCACGTGCGTAATGATGGTAAAGCCATCAAGATGGTAGACTCGCTACTGCTAGAATATAGCCTCGATACTCAAGAGGGTATCTTGCTTATGAGCCTGGCTGAAGCCTTGATTCGTGTGCCAGATAACTATACGGCCGATGCCCTTATCCGTGACAAGATGAGCGTCGCTGACTGGAAAAAGCATCTCAAAGATGACAATGGTTTTATGGTCAATGCCTCAACGTGGGGCATGATGATGACTGGCCGTGTGGTTAGTATCGATAGTAGTACTACTGCCTCAGGGTTTTTGGATCGCATGACCAAAAAGATGGGTGAGCCGATGATTCGCGGTGCGATGCAAAAAGCTATGCGTATCATGGGACATCAGTTTGTGCTGGGCGAAACTATTGAAGAGGCGAATAAAAACAGCCAGCCTTATCGTAATAAAGGCTATACCTATTCATTCGATATGCTTGGTGAAGCAGCTGTCACTCACAAAGACGCGGAAAAATACTTTAACGACTATCTGCATGCCGTCAAAGCAACGGCCAATGTCAAAGTCAAAGAGGGTATGCCAAAGCCGTCCGTCTCTATCAAGCTATCTGCACTACATCCGCGTTATGAAGCCACGCAAGAGACGCAAGTGATGGGTCTACTACGCCTGCGCTGTATGCTACTCATAGAAGCAGCGCGTGAGGTCAACGTTGATCCTGTCTCTTATACACATCTCCGAGCCCACGAGACGGACTCCTATCTC
>CAJXUF010000097.1 GCA_913061175.1 uncultured Psychrobacter sp. | reverse complement strand
GAGATAGGAGTCCGTCTCGTGGGCTCGGAGATGTGTATAAGAGACAGGCTTACTACTTAGCTAAGAATGGCGCACGCTACTCTGACGACAGCGCGCTTGGTCTAACCCATCAGACGTTTGAAGCGTTGCAGTTCTATCTCTTGAAAGCGTCGAACAAATTGGCAAAAGAGCAAGGCGCGTGCCCTGCGTTCAATGAGACCACGTACTCACAAGGTATCTTGCCGATTGATACGTACAAAGCTGACTTGGATAAAATCTGCCAAGAGCCGCTACATCTCGATTGGGAAACGCTACGTGGCGAGATCACGGAACACGGTCTACGCAACTCTACCCTAACCGCCTTGATGCCGTCTGAGACCTCTAGTCAGATCGCCAACGCGACCAACGGTATCGAGCCACCACGCGGTCTGGTCTCTATCAAAGCGTCAAAAGATGGCATCCTAAAGCAAGTCGTACCTGAGATTGATAAGCTAAAAGATCAGTACGAGCTACTATGGCAAATGCCAAACAATGACGGTTACCTAAAGCTGGTCGCTATCATGCAGAAGTTCGTCGATCAAAGTATCTCTGCCAACACCAACTACGATCCTGTTCGTTATGCTGGCGGCCGTGTACCGATGAAGATATTGCTAAAAGACTTGCTAAACGCTTATAAAATGGGTGTGAAGACGTTGTACTACCATAACACTCGTGATGGTGCGAACGATGCCCAAGCGGATATGGAAGATGATTGTGCTGGCGGTGCATGTAAGATTTAAGGTTCGACTATCCAGCTCTCTCATTCAATTAAGAGAGCTGGATAGATATTTTTATTTAGCAAAAGGAGGTAAAACAGCAATATAAATAGCAGAAAACTCCTAAAACTAACCAATAGAGAGGTAAATTAATTATGGCTAAGAATACAGGCCGTAGTACTCGCAAAGGTTCGGTAACAGCTCGAACTCAAATGAAGCATCCTAGTAACCCTAAGCATTCGCTTAAGAGAGACGCTACTACAGGTCAATTTATGAGTGGTATGAAAGGTAGTTATAAAGGAGTCGCACAGGAGGTAGATAGTAGAAGATAAAAATGGCATTGATGATACATCACCAATGCCATCGGAGATACTAAATATTGACGTATTTAATATCAGGAAGTTGAGACTATCGACATCCACAAGTGGTATGACAGTAGAATAACCTCTAGAGAGACGTCATTCTAATTTAAACCATACCACTTGTCCAAGAAAATCGATGAAATCATAGTCATCTTTTAAAGAATCTTAGATGAGAGGTAATATAATATGAAAGCATATCGTGACTTAAACAACGATTCAGGTATAAGTTCTTATGAAGTCAGTGATGACTCAATCACTGTGCGTTTTAAGACAGGTTCAGTATACCTATATACCTATTTATCAACTGGAGCTGTTCAAATAGAAGAGATGAAAAGACTCGCGGAATCTGGAGACGGTTTAAATAGTTATATTAGTAAAAATATCAGGAAAAATTATGCTAAAAAACTGGTCTAGATAGCTTAAGTTGTTGTAAGTTTAGGTTAGGTGTCGTTCTTCGACACTTAGCTTTTTTATATGATTTTAGATGTAAATCTAGATATTTGGTTGATTGAGGATTAAGTTATGAAGTCTTTATAGAGTCGTAGCTATTAAGCCAACTTCTTTTCTATGTTTAAGCTTTAGCTACCTAACTAATAATTTCTTAAGTAGATAAGTGATGGATATTTTAATAAATAAACTACTCGAATACGGTACTGTAGGCATACTAATTATTGGACTGGTAGTCCTAATACCATTATTACCAAAGTACCTAGATGCACTTGACTATATAAGAAAAACAAAAGAAAAAGCGATTATTGATGCTATAAAAGATAATAATTTAAGTGCATCTAGTCAGAAAATACTGAATCAAAAAAGAGAGACAGACCTCTATTTTAGAAACCTTGGTATCCGAGCTGACTATTATTTGATAAAAAATCTAAATAATTTGATCGAGCACTCTCAAGGTGCAATCACTACACGTACAATAAAATCAGCTATTATTCACTTATCTAGTAATAAAGATGGACTCGTAATAAAAATAGAGAGACTTGATATTTGGATTAAACGTATATTCGGATTGTTCTTTTGGTTATTCATTTTCATCACTATTATTATGATATTTTTTATAGTTTATACGATAGAAGGCATTTTTCTAAATCCTACGATAGAGAACATTATAGTATTTACTAAGTATCTTATATACTTTTTAGCAGGAGCAGTAGGCGCTGTAGCCTTTTTAAAAGGTCGTATAGAAGTAGAATCTGCAGAAAAAATTATTGACTATTTGAACAATAATACAGATATCAAAGCTACTATTAGGGATTCTAGATAAAACACATATTAAAAGATATTTGCAATAAACTAATAAACCATCCTTTAACAAGGCTTTTTAGCCCCGACTGTACGACTGTAGTAGTATCCTGCTAACGATGATGGCAATTAAGCAGATACAAGCGGTAGGCGGGATTGGCTACTGTTATAATTAAAACACAGACAGAATAAAACGACGGAGGTCATGTGCAATATACCGCAATCATCAAAGACGGTGGTTTGTTTATCCCAAACGTATTTTCAGACCTAAACGATGGTGGCTCGCATATCGTACAAGTCGAGGTTGATATTGCAGAGGTGCGTCAGCAGTTAGGTGTGGATGAAGCACCAAAGATAACTGTCGCCAAAAAAAGCGTGGCAAAAGCAGCCAAAAAACCAGTATCGAGAGCGGCTAAAAAAGACGTAAAAACAGCAGAAGAGTCTGATGTAAGTACCCTACGCAAAAGCGCACTTGATGAATTAGAAGCACTCGATGATAGTGAGCTGAGCGAAATATTCAAAGCCTATATGAACGATGGGCAAGAGTCGTCACAGATATCACTAGAGAACCTCTAAGCTAAAACGCTATAATCCAAAAATGTGTCATAACCTCAAATCAAAACCAGTCACACCCCTATAAATTAATAACCGTATCAATTATAAAGGCAGTCCCATGACTTACTCGATTTTTTCTCAAACGCCAAACAATGCGCTAAAAGAGCCGATGTTCTTTGGTCAGCCCGTCAACGTGGCGCGCTATGACCAACAAAAGCACCCTATCTTTGAGCAATTGATTGAAAAGCAGCTATCGTTCTTTTGGCGTCCAGAAGAAGTCGATGTATCACGCGATCGTATCGACTTTAGCAACCTGTCCTCGCATGAGCAGCACATATTTTTGAGCAACCTCAAGTACCAGACCCTACTCGACTCTATCCAAGGTCGTAGTCCAAACGTGGTACTACTGCCACTAGTGTCTATCCCTGAGCTTGAGACGTGGATTGAGACATGGTCGTTCTCTGAGACTATTCACTCACGCAGCTATACGCATATCATTCGTAATATCGTCAATGACCCAAATATTATCTTTGATGACATTATGCAAAACGAGCACATCTTAGGCCGTGCCTCTGACATCGCTCAGTATTATGATGAGCTGTACCGCAACTCACAGCTATATAGCCTGTATGGGCCAGGTACGCACAACATCAATGGCGAGCCAGTCACGGTTGATTTGAGATCACTGAAAAAGCAAATGTACCTATGCATCATGGCGGTCAACGTCCTAGAAGCCATTCGTTTCTATGTGTCGTTTGCCTGCTCGTTTGCCTTTGCTGAGCGTAAATTAATGGAAGGTAATGCGAAGATTATCAAGCTAATCGCTCGTGACGAAGCGCTGCATTTGACTGGTACTCAGCACATGCTGAACCTTATGCGTAACGGTCGTGACGATCCTGAGATGGTTGAGATTGCCGCAGAGTGTTATGAAGAAAGTATTGAAATCTTCCGCAAGGCTGCCGAGCAAGAAAAAGAATGGGCAGGCTACCTGTTCAAAGATGGCTCGATGATTGGTTTAAACAAAGATATCCTTTGCCAATATATCGAATACATCACTAACTTGCGTATGGAAACGGTCGGCTTGCCAGCGGCGTTCCCGAACTCAAAATCAAACCCAATCCCGTGGATCAACACGTGGTTGTCGTCTGACAATGTGCAAGTAGCACCGCAAGAGACTGAGATTAGCTCGTACTTGGTCGGTCAGATTGACTCTGATTTATCAGACAGTGATTTTGATGACTTTGAATTGTAAAAGCTTTGAGCTGTAAAAGTCTGAACTATAAGAGCTTTGAGCTAGAAAGACTTTGAACGATAAAGGCTTGAGCGGTAGAAATTTGAAGCTATAAAATTTCTACCGCTGTAATCGTCTTATGGGTTAATAGTAGGGATAGCAGTAGCACAGACATATCCCAATAGGATTCACGATGACTTGGGTAATGACCAGTAAAAAGCAGTTCTATCTACATGATGACGAGAGTCTGCTAGATGGACTGCTACGCACCGGACACGAGGTAAACTATCAATGCCGCGAAGGCTATTGTGGTAGTTGCCGAGTCAAACGTATTGCCAGTTCGCATACAGTTGATTATCCATTTGACCCACTGGCGATGATTGAAGAAGATGAAATCCTGCCCTGCTGTTGCCGTGTGCAAGGCGTCATTTATATCAATCATGACCCTATTGAGAAGTTATAGCAGAGTTAGGTATAGATAAAGCTAGCCTTTACTTCTAGTTTCAGAAAAACTAGCCCCAACAAAAAGCGCGCTCCTTTAGATAAGGAGCGCGCTTTTTTATGTTATTAGCTAAATAAAAGTGCTGACTCATATATACATTATGAGTCAGCACATAGTGGTAAGAAGAACCTACAACTTACTGCGACGCGGCATCTTGTTCAAACAGTTTCATCAGCTCTTCGCGCATACGATCACGCTCTGCCTTTGACATCATTGGCGTTTCTTCGTCACCTTGAATGTTTGGCTGCTCCATTCCACCCATGCTCTCATTTTGTAGTACGACAGGACGCTCAAGTGGCTCTTGTGCTGGACGCTCTTCTAGCGTGATTTTCACTTGGGCATTTTTACCTTGGCGTAGTATCTGCGCATCCAGCTCAGTATTTGGTGGCTTACGAGCAACATACTGGATCAAGGTATTGGCATCTGTCATCTCGACATCATCGATGGTTAGGACGATATCACCGACGCGTAGACCGCTTTTTGCCGCTGGGCTATTATCAATGACGTTTAGCACTTCTACGCCTGTTGATGTCTCTAACTGCGTTGGGTCACGTAGCTGTGACTGAATCTCGATACCTAACCAGCCACGACTGACACGGCCGTCTTTGATCAAGGCATTCATCACTTGCTCAACCAGTGCTGTTGGAATGGCAAAGCCAATGCCCATCGAGCCACCAGAGCGCGAGAATATGACGGTGTTGATACCGACTAGCTCGCCATGAGCATCGACCAGTGCGCCGCCTGAGTTACCCGGATTGATCGCTGCATCGGTTTGGATAAAGTCTTCAAACTTATTGACGCCCAATCCAGTACGACCAGTCGCTGAGATAATTCCCTGCGTCACTGTCTGACCCACACCGAATGGATTACCAATGGCTAAGGCCAAATCACCCACACGAATCGGATCTTCGCGGAAGCCAAGTGGCGTCAGCCCTGTCATATCGACCTTGATCACAGCTAGGTCACTATCAGGATCTGTACCAATGATTCTGGCACGGCTCTTACGACCATCATTGAACGCGACTGTGATTTCATCGGCCTTTTCGATCACATGAGCATTGGTCACGATATAGCCATCTTCTGATACGATTACACCAGAGCCTAAATTGGTATTACCCTGCTCTTGTGATGGGCCACCATGATATTCAAAAAACCGGCGCAGTACGGGGTCATCCATATAAGGATGCTCGGTCATCGTTTGCGTCGTATAGATATTGACCACCGACTGCGATGCACGCGCCACTGCATTATGATAAGAAGAGATAGGCGCTGGCGTGTCCGACACTGGTTCTGCTGCTTGCTGCTCCGCAGGCGGGGTTCTCGGCGGCTCCCATGTGGCCTCCGACGTCGATTTCATACTCGTGAACAACCAGATAAACGCTGCCAGTACTAGCAGCAATAAGACCCAAGGTAACCACTTTAATAAAGACGCCTTGTTATTGGTGTTCCGGGATGACGACATATAAAACCTCTATAAATTTATTGCAAACAGACAGTGAAAAACGATGTGAGATAATGGCGACTGCTTAGCCAATCTTGACCCATTCATAAGACGGTCAAATGCTATACAGCTAGGCAGACTCACGTGTATAAATTATAACCGCAATACCAGTAAATAGTAACGTATCGTGTACCATTTCAGTTATCCAGCTTGTCTGCTTGCTTACAACGGCATGTTAAAATAGCTTTTACGATACTCGACACTTCAGCATTTCGAGAATTGAACATAAAGATAGAAGCTCAAAACCAAATATTCTCAAACATGATAGATAATACATAATTTTTGCTTAGTGAATCTATAGCACCTTACGACCTACATTTTATTGATGACAGGAAAATATAATGACTGCAAATCATACGACAGCTGAATCCAATACTCAAAGCATCAGCGCTCAGGCGTTGACATGGTTCTGTGACGACTACTTATCTACCAGTGCGTTTAAAGACTATGCACCAAATGGTCTACAAGTCGATGGTGGACGTCCTATTCAACGTATCGTCACTGGTGTCACGGCTTGTGAAGCCTTGATAGATGCTGCGATCGCTGACAATGCCGATGCGATTATGGTGCATCATGGATACTTCTGGAAAGGTGAACCTGCTACGCTCACTGGTATGAAGGGTCGACGCGTGCGCAAGCTGATGCAACACGGTATTTCTATGATTGGCTATCATCTACCGCTTGACGCGCACCCAATCTCTGGCAATAACGCAACGCTTGCTGACATACTCGGTATGACGATTACTGGTGCACTCTATCCTACCGAATCCCATCCTGTAGGCAATATCGCTACTTGTACACCGCAAACTACTGACGAGCTCATTGCAACCATTACTCAAGCTTTAGGTCGCGCGCCATTACATATTTCAGCTGAATATCATGCAGACGCTTCTGCTCAGACAAATGGTAGGCTGATCGAACGTGTGGGTATATGTACGGGCGGTGCGCAGGATATGATTGAACAAGCGGCTAGCATGGGCTGTGATGCGTTTATCTCAGGAGAGATATCTGAGCGTACCACGCATAGCGCGCGTGAGCTTGGGATTGACTATTTTGCTTGTGGTCATCATGCGACGGAGCGTGGCGGCATTCAGGCGTTAGGAGAGATAGTCGCTCAAAAATTTGGTCTGCCAGTTACCTTTATCGATATCGAAAACCCAGCATAAACTAGCCAATTAAAATATTATTTTAAACGGCTGTCATTGATAGAGAAAAACTTGTAAAGAAAACGATAGTTCAAAAGCCAAACTAGACTTGTTAACAGCTATAGTCAAACTATAAGCATAAAGTCTAGTTTGACTACTATTTAAACTTTGTTATTCTATTTTTGATTATTATGTACCAAATATCTGGAAAATTAACCGTTTATATCTCAATTGTTAAGTTTTATCGCTTTTTTCTTAACTCCACTTGAATAATGCAATTAGTAACCGCATATTACTACCCGTAAGAAAGAACGTTTTGTCATGAAACTTCCCATTATTACAGCTTCCGGTTATGGCGCTAAAATAATGCTAGTAGCTGTTTAAAACTTTATCATGCTATATCAGCGATAAGATTTTAAACCGCTACCCATTGAAATACTATGTTTGCACTATGTATGTTAGCAGCATGGTATTTTTTTATTTTTGGTGTCGCGATGACGGTATGACATAGTTAGTTTGATAGACAGCTATAAACTATCAATTCTGGTTATTTTGCTTACCCTCATTGCTGGACAAACAACTTTGGTAGCCAGCTATCCTATTACTAGTAACTTAATATTAGTGAGTCAAAGTATAGCCAGCCATCAAAGTTAGCATAGTTAAAACAGATGACTGTATTTGCCTCATTGGCAAAACCTTACATCAATGTTTCAAGCTATGTCTTTGTCTCAATAACTTAATCATGACCTTACCTATGTTTGATATATAGTTGTTTGGCCACTAGCCATATTTAGTTATCGATGAAGGAATCATCTGAATTATATCCTTCGCGTCGTTGTGCGTTCAGTATTTTAAACCAGTACTTATAAACACTGTTTAGAACGCTTTTATGACATATCGATAGCTGGCTGACGACAAACTATCCCACTAACTCTTAGAGAGAGTACGCTAGTGGCGCTATAGTCAAACAAGATAGAGCAGCATTTATCCTATTAAAAATGCCACTCTATTTAAGATACGATATCGATATATGTCAATATTATGCACATATATTTATACGTGTTTTTGCGGTAAGAAGGATGGCTAAAATCAGGAGACATCCATGCAGCGTATTACTTATCGTGTAAAAGTATCTGCGCAAGGGGCCAAACGCCGTATTTCTTATTTACTGCGTCCATCTAAACGCCTACTAAACACCAAAAGTAACATCGTTTCATCCGTTACCCCTATTGCGTCTAATCGTTTTGCCAGAACCAAAAAGCTGGCACAAATCTCTAGCATCGCTCTACTCTCGTTGCCCGCTGAGAGTTTGACGACTATGAACACATCGGTACCAGCCTATGACAATGTCATGCTGGAAAACACCTTGACCATTGCTGCAGTACCAGGCGATAGCACTTATTTTGCTACCGATGGCTTCCAACATGGTTTTGGTTTTGATCTGGTGCGCACTTACGCTGACGAGCTCGGGGTCGATATCAATCTAAAAGCCTACGCCAGTGAAGAAGCCGCGCTAAAAGCACTAAGAACCGGCAACGCTGACATGGCATTGACTACGGCTAGCACTAAGCTAAAAAGCCAGCTAAATTTATCGTCAATCAATGTCAGCTGTGGTTACGATTCTAGTCTGACTAAGAACGGTCTACATCCTAAGGTAAGTTGGACGTTTAGCTCATCCAATGACCCACTATCAAGAAAGGCCAGTTACTTTTTGTGCGATAGCATCAAGCTACAAAACACACAAAAACTTGCTGCGTTCTACAATCAAAACTTGCTTAAAGATGCCTATAGTCAGGATCATTTCCAAAGAACGTTAACGGAAAAATTACCGGACTATCAGTCTTCGTTTGAAGAGCAAGCACGCAATTACAATCACGATTGGGAACTACTGGTCGCGATGGGTTATCAAGAGTCACACCTTGATGCCAACGCTGTCTCGCCGACTGGCGTACGCGGGTTAATGATGCTGACCAACAACACTGCAAAAGCGATGGGCGTCTCAGACCGCGTTGATCCTTACCAAAGCATTGGTGGCGGTGCGCGCTATCTAGAGCAAGTAAAAGCAGACTTCTCTGACGTGCCAAAAACTGACCGTATCTGGTTTGCCCTCGCAGGTTATAACATGGGTCCCAATGCGGTAAAAAGAATCCAACGCGAACTACGATCTCAAGGTATCGATGATAAGAGTTGGGCGAACGTTTATGCTTATTTAGCAGATAATAGAGTGTCGAATAGCCGCTATGGTCAAGCCATGCATTATGTCAGTAATATCAGAAGCTATCTTGAGACTATTAAAACTCAGACTGTCTAATTTATAGCTATTACTAGGCGGTTTGCAAGTTTATTTCTAACAGTAAGTCGTTTTTATTAAATAAAAAAAGCTGCTCTTTATAAGAGCAGCTTTTTTGTGCGTTACGATTCATAGTTAATATTAATGACGCCTTATATAAAAGGCATCCATTAATATCTTACTCATTAGCGATTAGGTACAGTCAGACGCTGACCACGCTGCAACATCGTATCAGCGGCGATATTGTTCATATCAGCCAGCTCTTGTGTTGAGACACCATATTTACGTGCTAAACCAATCAAGCTATCGCCCGAGCCAACCGTGTAGCTTACTGTCGCTTTTGGTACTTTAAGCGTTTGGCCGCGTTGTAGTTGTGCATTGGTCGCTAGATCATTGGTCGCTGCCAAGTCCTCTACTGAGATGCCAAACTGACGTGCTAGAGCAATTAGGCCATCGCCAGATTTAACTTTGTAGCTTTCAGTATTACCTAATTTCGTACCACTACTTGCTGAGCTACTACTGCTGCTACTAGCAGAGCTGCTGCTTTGGCTGCTACTAGATGCACTTGCCACACTGCCTCTAGCAGGGATGGTAATAGTACGGCCCAATATCAGATTCGAGTTGGTATTCAAGTTATTCGCTGATGCCAAATCACTTAAGCCAATATTGTAACGTTTAGCGACACCCGTTAGCGTATCACCTGATTTTACTTTGTAGCTGACCGCTTTGTCATTCAGCTGACGGTCAACCAACTCTTTAGTAGCAGGAACTTTAATCGTTTGACCACGTTGCAAGCGAGCCTTTGCATCAAAATTGCTATTTACTGCAGCCAGCTCCGTTGCACTCACTCCGATGCTGTTCGCAATACCAATCAGCGTATCACCTGATTTTACTTTGTAATTGGTGGTCGCGACCGAGCTTGAGCTGTTACTACTACTAGCACTTGTCGTACTTGTAGCATCGAAATCAACACTGGCTGGCACTTTAAGCGTCTGACCAACATATAGCGAACTTGTGCTGTTGATACCGTTGAGACTGGCTAAAGTATCTGTCGGCACGTTGAATTGACGTGCCAATGCAATTAAGCCGTCCCCTGCTTTTACTTTATAGTTTTTGGTCGCAGTGCTTGATTTACTCGGCTTGGTAGAAGGCGCTGCAGGTGTCATCGCAGGTGCAGTCACTTTACCCGGTATGAGCCATAATTTTTGACCTCTAAGCAGATCAGCACGGCTGCTCAGGTTGTTATAACTGGCTAGCTGGGTAACTGATAAGCCAAAACGATTGGCCGTACCGATAAGCGTATCACCACCTTGTACAACATAACTGTCAGGCTGACTAGCGGCGGCGTTATTAGCAGTACTTAATGGCTCGATAGTCCTGTCTCTTATACACATCTGACGCTGCCGACGATATG
>CAJXUF010000096.1 GCA_913061175.1 uncultured Psychrobacter sp. | reverse complement strand
GATCTACACACTGCATATCGTCGGCAGCGTCAGATGTGTATAAGAGACAGCAAGAGCACCTTAATAACCGTAAAGGTTTTCAGCCGCGTGGACAATGTCTGGGCGGCTCATCAGCGATCAATGCCATGATCTATACACGTGGTAGTAGGCTAGATTACGAGCGCTGGGTAGATCATGGCTGTACTGGCTGGGGATTTGACGATGTCCTGCCCTACTTTATCAAAGCTGAAAATAACGTTCGTGGTAGCGATGACCTACATGGTGATAGCGGGCCGCTGCATGTTAGCGACCTACTCAGTCCGCGAGACATCTCCAAAGCATTCGTAGAAGCTGCGATTGCCAATGGCCTAGATCACAACCCTGACTTTAATAGCGAAAAGCAAGACGGTACAGGGTTGTATCAAGTCACTCATTTCCATGGTGAAAAACAAGGTCAGCGTTGCTCTGCTGCGGCCGCCTATCTACATCCCGTACAACACCGCTCTAACCTAACTGTTATCACTCATGCACAGGCTAACCGCGTCATTATTGAAAACAATCAAGCGACAGGTGTCGTCTACGAAAAAGACGGTGTCGAACATACTGTCACGGCGCGTCATGAAGTCCTACTATCAGGTGGCGCGTTTGGTTCACCTAAAGTTTTGATGCTCTCAGGTATCGGTCCTGCAGAGCATTTGCAGTCTCATGGTATCGATGTGGTGGTAGATGCACCTGAAGTCGGTGGTAATTTGCAGGATCACTTAGACGTCGTCTTTGATTACGAGGTCAATACTACTGACGTTATCGGTATTGGCATGGCATCGATTTCGACATTGACCAAAAGTATTCGGCAATGGAGAAAAGACGGTACAGGGCTGCTGTCTACCAACTATGCAGAAGCGGGTGCGTTCTTTAGCGTCGGTGATGACCCAAAAGAGTGGCCAAATACTCAGCTGCACTTTGTCATCTCACGTGTGATCGAGCATGGTCGGGACCTAAGACGCGGCTTCGCTGTCTCTTGTCACAGTTGCTACTTACGGCCTGAAAGTCGAGGTACTGTCAGATTGGACTCAGCCGACCCTTCTGATGCCGTATTGATCGATCCAAACTATCTGTCACACCCGAAAGACGTAGAGTATATGGTAGCCGGTGCCGAGCGTACTCGAGCCATCATGCAAGAGTCCGCACTCGCTAAGTACATCACTGAAGACTACCCCGCCCCTTACCTCGAAAAAGACGGTATGCTCGGCTATATCCGTAATAAGTCAGATACCATCTATCACCCAGTAGGCACTTGCCGCATGGGCTCAGATGACAGCTCTGTGGTTGATTTGGAATTGAAGGTACGAGGTGTGAGCGGATTACGAGTCATCGACGCTTCAGTGATGCCAACGCTTATTAGCGCCAATACCAATGCGCCAACTATTATGATTGCCGAAAAAATAGCCGATCTCATTAAGGCGAATCATGGCCCTATTTAATGCTGTATTGGGCAAACTGCTTATAGCTAATTACTTTAAAGAGACATAACTTTATTATTTCTAATTGTTTACACCTAGTAAAATTGTAACTGGTTAGCAATTTAAAAGTGTGTCTCTTTGCTATTTAGAATGAATAAACATAAAGCCATAGAGTTTAGTATTTAATATCTTATTGATGCTAAATACGGTAAAACCGTGCACTTTTTATCAAAATTAGTCTATTTATCGCTTGCATTACCACAGATTAAGAGAGTATATTCGAACGACTTATTTATATTTTTAGTTTCTATCTATATAATTTAAAGTTATAACAACCTTTAATATGTTTTATTTTGTATATAATAAATACCGTATAGATAGATACTTTAGAGGTCACTAAACGCTTTCTCATCGTATTCATGCTCGAGTACGAACATATGGATACATGAGTACCTACCTACCGTTACATAGGATGTAATAATGCAAAAATCACTCTTCAAACTTACGATGTTGGCGACGTTTGTCTTAGGTATCAGCGCCTGTAGTGGAGACAACAAAACTACCGACGATTCTGCTGCTAGCTCAGATGCCAAAGCCGCCAAAACATTGCTCTATTGCTCAGAAGGTAGCCCTGCCGGATTTGATCCAGCGCAATATACTTCAGGTACGGATTTTGATGCGAGTGCCTTCCCTATTTATAATGGCTTGGTAGAATTCAAAAGAGCGGAAACTGAGATTCAACCAGGACTTGCGGAGAGCTGGGATATTAGCGAAGACGGCAAGACTTATACCTTTAATCTACGCAAAGGGGTTAAATTCGGTACAACTGACTACTTTACTCCGACTCGCGATTTCAACGCGGATGACATTGTCTTTACGTTAGAACGTATCACTAACCCAGACTTTGAATTTAACAAAGCTTATCCTGCTGAATTCCCATATTCAGTCGGCATGGGACTACCTGATATCATCTCTAATATTGAAAAGATTGACGACTATACGGTAAAGATTACCCTTAGCGAAACCAATGCGCCGTTCCTACAGAACCTAGCGATGCCTTTTGCTTATATTGGTTCTGCTGAGTACGCAGATCAATTGCTGGCCTCTGGTAATGCTGCTGATATCAATACTAAGCCCGTCGGTACTGGACCTTTCGTCTTTACCTCATATCAAAAAGACGCGCAAATTCGTTATACCAAAAATCCAGACTATTGGAATAAAGACGACATCTATATCGACAACCTAGTGTTTGTCATTACCAAAGACTCAGCAGTTCGTGCTCAGAAAGTGCAAGCTGGCGAATGTCACGTGTCCGCTTATCCAAAACCTGCCGAAATCGAATCTGTCAAAAAGTCAGGTAAAGCCACTGTTCTCGATCAGCCTGGCTTCAACGTCGGCTATGTCGGTTACAACGTAGAAAAACCTCAACTGAGCGATCTTAAAGTGCGTCAAGCATTAGATATGGCAATCAATAAAGACGCTATTATTAACGCGGTTTATCAGAGCGAAGGCCTCAAAGCAACCAACCCAATGCCGCCAACGCAGTGGGGCTATGATGAGTCACTTAAAGATGCGCCTTACGACGTCGAAAAGGCAAAAGCACTAATCAAAGAAGCTGGCGCAGATAACCTTTCTATCAATCTATGGTATATGCCAGTTCAGCGTCCGTACAACCCAAATGCCAAGCTAATGGCTGAAATGCTACAAGCAGATTGGGCGAAGATTGGCGTCGATACCAAGCTTGTGACTTATGAATGGGGCGAGTACCTCAAGCGCGCTGCTAAAGGCGAGCCTGATGTCATTCTAGCAGGTTGGACTGGCGACAATGGTGATCCAGACAATTGGCTTGGCTCATTACTGTCTTGTGACGCAGTCGGTGGTAATAACTACTCGCGCTGGTGTAACAAAGACTTCGATAATTTGGTGACCAATGCCCGTCAGATTAACAATCAAGATGAGCGTGTCAGTGAATATGAACAAGCTCAGCAAATATTCAAAGAGCAGCTTCCTTGGACGACGATGGCGCATTCGGTAGTAACCGTATTTACCGCACCAAATGTGGTCGATTATAAAATCAGCCCACTTGGCTCAATACGCTTCGATGGTGTAAAAGTTGAATAACCTTGACTGATTAATTCCGTTACGACGTAAGCAATTTATTCATTTTATTCATTCATATAAGTGCGGCTGGGTCAGATACTCTGCTCCAGCCGAATTTATATAAATGATATGAAAAATATGAATTAAGCGCTTTGTCACGGATCTCTTCATCATCGCTAATACTCTAATCATTGAACCACAACTATTGAGCAGCCCATGCTACTTTATATTCTGCGTCGTATTGCCATTTTAATACCCGTCTATCTTGGCCTAACGCTATCCACTTTTACTCTGATTCGTCTAGTACCTGGAGATGCCGTCGAGATTATGATGGGCGAGCGTATGGTCGATCCCGAGCTACATGCTCGTGCCCTAGAAAGGCTAGGATTAGACAAACCGCTCGTCGCCCAGTATTGGGACTATTTGACTGGCATCCTAACGGGTGATTTCGGTCAGTCCTTTCGTACTCGTACGCCCGTATTGCAAGACTTTTTTGCCCATTTTGTTCCTACTCTAGAATTGGCGTTATGCGCTATTGTTATCGCTAGTGTCATTGGTATTAGCTTAGGCATCTTTGCTGCTCTGCGCCGTGGTACATGGATTGATTACACCCTAATGTCAGGTGCGTTGGCAGGCTACTCTATGCCCATCTATTTATTGGGCCCTATCCTGACTGGTATCTTCGCTCATTATTTAGGTCTCCTGCCTGTCGCTGGGGTGATATCTGTCGCACAGTTTTTAGATGTGCAGCCACTGTATGGCTCATGGTTACTCGGCTCACTAAGCTCAGGAGAACCTGGCGCATTTTGGAACGTGGTCAAACACTTTATATTGCCCTCTATCGCCTTATCGACCATTCCGTTAGCGATGATTGCGCGGATGACACGCTCTGCGATGCTAGAGGTACTAGATGAGGATTACGTGCGTACAGCGCGAGCCAAAGGCTTATCTCCACGCCGAGTGATACTAGTCCACGTAATGCGTAACGCCTTGATTACTGTGGTTACCGTCGTTGGCTTGCAGATGGCGACATTGCTTGCAGGTGCCATTATTACCGAGACTATCTTTAGTTGGCCAGGCGTTGGTAATTGGCTACTCGATGGGTTTTTCACTCGTGACTACCCTATTGTACAAAATGGTATTTTATTGGTCGCCACCGCTCTGATTTTGGTTAGTTTATTTATTGATATTTTGTATGGTCTGATCAATCCACGTATCCGCCATACTTCTTAATCTAACATTGATAAATACTCACATTATAAATAGTGATGATTAGCGCTCAAGTGAAGTTTTAGCAATGCTTAGTACTTTTTTATGAATAAGATTCTAAAAAATGTCACTGCGCTAGCCACTATAGGAAATGCTCATGAAGCCTTCTGTTCTCCCCTCTGATGTCAATCTGATGGCAGCCACACCGCCGTCATCTTGGCAGCTATTTTTATCGACGTTCTGCCGAAACAAAGGCGCAGTGATTGGTTTTATCGTACTGGCATTAATGGTTCTAGTTGCCATACTTGCGCCTGCTATTGCGCCTCATGATCCTTACGAGCTGTTCACCGGTCAAGAGCAATTACCGCCTGCCTTTCTTGATGGTGGCAATGCGATGTTTTGGCTAGGTACTGATGATGCGGGCCGAGATACCTTATCTCGAGTGATGTATGGCGCACGTTATTCGTTGTTTATCGGTCTAAGCGCAACGACTCTGGCGATGTTGGTTGGTATCTCATTAGGTCTAAGTGCGGCGTTTTGGCCAAAGGTCTGGGGCAAAGCCGTCATGTTGGTCAATGATATCTTGATGTCATATCCGAGCTTGCTATTGGCGATTATCATTGCCGCTATCTTAGGGCCTTCTATGACCAATACGATTATTACGATCGCACTGGTCTGTACGCCGCCTTTTATTCGGTTAACTCGTGCGACTGCGATGGTAGAGCTGCAACGTGAGTATTTTATTGCCTCACAAGTGATGGGTGCTGGCGTACTCAGATTGTTGTTTATCACCATTTTGCCCAACTGTATGGCACCGCTTATCGTACAGGCAACGATGATTTTCTCGTCTGCTATTTTAGAAGCAGGTGCGATTGGTTTCCTAGGTTTTGGCGTACAGCCACCAGATGCCGAATGGGGCGCGATGCTAGGTACGGCACGTCAATATATTCAAAGTAATGTTTGGCTAGCCATCTGGCCGGGTGTCGCTATCTTCTTAGCTGCACTATCAATTAACCTGACTGGTGATGGCTTACGCGATGCGCTCGATCCCAAATTAAAGCAGGTGACCTAAGATGACTGAACCATTAATTAATACGCCTATCACTCATACGTCTATGAATGGTGCATCAACAAAAGACTCTCCGTTATTGCTAGATATCGAAAACCTGTCGGTTACTTTTGGACAAGGGGTGCGTGCCTTTCGCGCAGTGGATGATGTATCGTTAAAGATTACCCAAGGTGAGGTCATCGCTGTCGTGGGTGAATCTGGCTCAGGTAAGTCAGTCACTATGATGGCGCTAATGGGTCTGTTGCCACCTTCCGCGACCGTACGCGCACAACGAGTGGTCTTTGACAATAAAGATATGCTCAGTATGTCAGCCAAAGAGAGACGCGGCATCATTGGTAAAGATATCTCTATGATTTTTCAAAATGCGATGTCTTGCCTAAATCCAAGCTTTACCGTTGAAATGCAGTTAGGTGAAGTGCTACGCAAGCACCTTGGTTTACGAGGCGCAGCAGTACAAACTCGCATCTTAGAGCTGCTAGAGTTGGTCGAAATGCCCGATGCCAAAAACAGACTTAAGGTCTATCCGCATCAACTATCAGGCGGTATGAGTCAACGGGTTATGATTGCGATGGCGATTGCTTGCGAGCCAAAACTACTTATCGCAGATGAACCAACCACAGCTTTAGATGTCACAGTACAAGCGCAGATCATGGATTTGCTCAGCCGATTACAACGCGAAAAACAAATGGCCATGGTATTAATCACCCACGATTTAGGTCTGGTTGCACAAAACTCGCGTGATGTCGCGGTTATGTATGCGGGACAAGTGGTCGAAACCAGTACCGTGCCAGAAATTTTCCAAAACCCTGCCCACCCTTATACGGAAGCATTGCTACAAGCCATCCCTGAATTAGCCATCGGTCAAGATAGATTAAATAGCTTACCAGGGGTCGTGCCAAGTCAATATGACAGGCCAACTGGTTGCTTGTTGTCTCCTCGTTGCCCGTATAAGGAGCCTGCTTGCGAAGTACCGCCACCTATTTTAGATACGCCCAATGGCAAGGTGCGTTGTATTGATTCTAATATTACTTCTCGCCCCTCTCACGCTGCTATCTTGGAGTCACAAGTATGAGTAACAAAGTGGTCCTAAAAGCAGACAATCTACACAAGCACTACCCAGTATCACAAGGTCTGGGCAAAGCAAAGGCCTACGTGAAAGCGCTCAATGGCGTCTCATTCGAGCTTGAAGCTGGCAAGACATTGGCCGTCGTTGGTGAGTCAGGCTGCGGAAAATCTACCCTTGCCCGCCAGTTGACGCTGATCGAATCGCCTACACATGGTGAGCTATTTATCAATGATGAAGGTACTACTGGCTATAGTAGAAAAGCACTAAAAGAGTTGCGTACTGAAATTCAAATGGTCTTTCAAAACCCTTATGGTAGCTTGAACCCGCGTCATACCATTGGCTATCAATTGACAGAACCATTGGATATCCATACCAAACTGTCCAAAGAAGAAAAGCGCGACAAAATCAACGAGATGATGAGACATGTCGGTCTACGTCCAGAACACGCTGGTCGTTATCCGCATATGTTTTCGGGTGGACAGCGCCAACGTATTGCCCTCGCCCGCGCCATGATGCTCAACCCTAAAATCGTCGTCGCTGATGAGCCAACTTCCGCACTCGATGTATCAATCCAAGCACAAGTCTTAAATCTATTTATGGATTTGCAGGATGAGTATCGCACCGCTTACGTTTTTATCTCGCACAATCTATCGGTCGTACGCCATGTCGCTGATGATGTGATGGTGATGTATTTGGGTCAAGCTGTTGAGCACGGCCCCAAAGAAGCGATTTATAATGCGCCAAAACACCCCTATACCATCGCCCTATTGGCTGCTGCACCAACGGTAAACGGTCATAAAAATGATTTGACCCTACAAGGTGAGCTGCCAAGTCCGCTTAATCCACCAAGTGGCTGCGCCCTACATAAACGCTGCCCATATGCCAAGCAGCAATGCAGCGAAGTAGAGCCACAACTGCGCGAATGGGACGGTCGATTGGTTGCTTGTTTACGTTTAGAAGAGATATATGGTTAAGGTGACTAAGGTTAAAATGATTAAAGTTAAGATGATTAACGACTAATCAATATTCACCACACCGCGACACTTAGGAAATTTGCTACAACCAAAAAAGGTCTGACCTTGATTCAGGCCTTTTTTTGCCACGCGCTTTATCATTTCACCGTTACATCTTGGGCAGGTTGGTGTTTGAATTAAATCAGCTGTATGGTCTATCACTTCATCTGTCGCAGAGGAACTCGCTGCTAGTTCAGGATCCATAACTTCAAACGGCGTAAGAAAAACCTTATCAGCAATATCGTGCGATGTAATTGTATGCTGAGTGACTGCCTGCTGAGTGTCCATACTATCAATTGGTAACTCGGTAGATTCAACTTCAGTCTGACCAGACCATCGATGCACTTCTCTACTTTTTAGAATAGCTCGTTTAGCGGTCTCTTTTACTATCGGCTCGGATATAGGCTTATTAGCCACTTTAGCAATTGGTTTATCATTAGCGTTACCGCTAGGCTGCTTATTCGTATTTTGGCTTGGATTGCTATGCTTGTCTTTTAGATAGGCTTTATGCTCTCTATTGGTACGCCAAGACTTACTAAATCTATTGCTATTAATCTGCTCAACGATAGATGCAACCTCATCTTCAGTGAGTATCTTATCTTGCTTTTTCTTTACATACGAGACCATCCCACTCGTCAATACGTGCTCGGGCAACTCATCACGAGTTTTCAGCTCACACTCACCGATGAAAGCAATCATCGAATGGAAGTAGCTCAGCTCTAAGCCTAATAAATCTGCGAGCGTCTTAATGTGCAAGTAGTTTTGGCGCAATGGATTTTGGAATTTGAATTTACTTCCATTTTGGAAAACTTGTGTCCACTGTCTTTGGTTCTCGCTACCATATATCCAGCCTTTATAGTTTTTGGTCTCAATCACAAAGATGCCATATACAGAGACGATAATATGATCGATTTGTGTACTGCCGCCATTATCTCGCGGTAAGGTAATACCGTTTAATCGGTGGTAAATATCTTTTTCAAGCTTTAGCCACATGGCAACGTTGATGACGGTTTCACCTAGGAAACCTTTGAAGGAGGATTTTAGGGACATTGTTTCTTACTCTATCGATAGAATTTACTTAATTAGCACTCACATCAAATATTCATTTAATATAACCAGTAAACTAACCTTTTAGCGACTCACTCCATTGTCTGATATAGTCCATTTGCTTATTTATTGTGGTTAATTTACTTTCATCATCACAACGATCAAAGGTTCGAGCCCTATTGGTTGCTCGCTTCCCCATTTCAAGAATATAGCCAACTTTTCCTTGTGACATTTGCTGACCCATACTTGAGCAGACAAAATCTAATCGACATCCGTTGATATACATGACAATGTTTTTAGGCTCCAATAGCGCTCTATAGAAATCGCTGTCTTGATAGTCATACGTATCAGATTGACTAAAAACAAGAGTTAATCTAACACCTTCAGAAGAAGAAATATTACTCTCAAACATCAATTCGGCGTTTTCTTTAACCTTATTGTTATAGATAGCTACTTTTTTATGCACAAAATCCATTCTTATGTCCAGCCTTTATAATTCTTGGTATCAAATGTATGACTAATACTATATTTATGACTTGATACCTAAAGCATCGTTCCACGCCTGCAGTGCAAAAAACTGATTAATTGCTTCAAAGTTCGATCTGATATTTTCATCAGTAACTTTTTCAAACCCATTGACTTGAATCAATGTTACACGTGTCCCAGCACGCTCATGGGTTTTCGAACCCTCTATCAAAGCTGAGCCGATCCTATAAAAATCGTTATTTTTTAACACATAAAATCTACCATGAGTCATGATACTTCCATAGTGAGCTAATACAGCAAATCCATCATCAATTCTAGCAATTATTAATTTCAATCTTTCTTCTGAACTTTGTTCAAACTGTTCAGTAAAACGCTTAGCATCTCGCTCGTGGTAATGTGTTAGCATTTTTTCTATAAAGAGATTTTTTTCACTTTCTGTTAGCACATCAGATTTTATTTTCATGTTAGGTTCCATTGTATCGGTTGAGTTTATTAATAGCACGGGGAAACACAGTGTGAAACATATAATTAAAATTCACCCTATTAATATCTCAAATTACCTTATATTTATACCCTATTAGCAAAAACTTCTGTCTTAAAAGATATTTTGACCGTGAGAAAAAAGCAACAAAACACTGTCCCTAGCATAAAAAAAAGCCACCAGATTTCTCTAGCAGCTCTTTTTCTAAACGCTAACTAAGTCAGGCCAATCACACCAAACTATTTACCGCTTCAACCACAGCATCAGTCGTAATACCAAACTCTTTATACAAATCACTGGCAGGTGCAGATTCGCCATAAGTGGTCATACCGATGACTTTGCCATCTAGACCAACGAACTTGTACCAGTAATCTACATGCGCGGCTTCGACTGCGACACGAGCACGAATATTGGCAGGCAATACCGCTTCACGATAGCTAGCCTCTTGCTCTACAAAGATTTCTGCACATGGCATAGATACCACACGGACGCCAACACCATTGGCGCTCAATGCCTCATACGCTTCCATCGCTAGGCCAACTTCTGAACCAGTTGCGATGATGATTGCTTGTAGCTCGCTCTGCTCTTTTGCCAGTACATAGCCACCTTTGGTGATGTTCACTACTTGCTCGCTATCACGTGCTTGATGTGGCAAGCTCTGACGGCTAAAGATCAATGCTGATGGGTTGTTTTCAGACTTGATTGCTTCTACCCAAGCGCTAGCAGATTCAGTTGCATCACACGGGCGCCATGTGCGTAGATTTGGCGTGGTACGTAGGCTAGTCAATTGCTCAACTGGCTGATGCGTTGGGCCATCTTCACCCAGACCGATAGAGTCATGCGTATAGACATGGATGACGCGCTGTTTCATTAGTGCGCCCATGCGTACCGCGTTACGTGCGTACTCCATAAACATGAGGAACGTCGCTACGTAAGGGATAAAGCCGCCATGCAATGCAATACCATTGGCAATCGCAGTCATACCAAACTCGCGCACACCGTAATAGATATAGTTACCGTCAGCGTCTTTTTCGATGCCTTTAGCGCCTTTAAATCTGTCTCTTATACACATCTGACGCTGCCGACGATATGCAGTGTGTA
>CAJXUF010000095.1 GCA_913061175.1 uncultured Psychrobacter sp. | reverse complement strand
TCTCGTGGGCTCGGAGATGTGTATAAGAGACAGCCGTTTGAGTCAATGCCATCATTGGCGCTGCGATACCTAGCGATGTCATTAATACACCTGCTAAAGCACCACTCATCAATTTTTGTTTGGTTGATTTTTTCGTAGATAAGTTCATCATAAATCCTCTCTAAAAAAGCATAATCGCTTTAAAGTTGTTGCTAAAAATAAAATGTTCTATTGAAATTTTTGTTTTCTATAAATACTGATTTTACCAAGCTAAAGCTAGTAACCGTCAGCAATGGCAACAGTGTGCCAGTTTTTTTATTACGCGCCTAGTCATGATTTGCAATCTTTACTACGGCTGCCATACACGCTTGTAACCAATGCAGTTACACGGTAAAAGTTTGCATTCATAAGTGTTAGCTACAGTAATTACGCTAATAGTGGCTGTAAAGATATCGCTTAAAAGAATTGTTATTAATTTATATCACCCTACAAACGTAAAAAGCCCCTACTACCATAAGGCAGTAAGGGCTCTTTTAATTATCTGATCATTTTATTCAACGAATAAAACGACTTAAATAGATAATTATGCGTTTTCAACCGTAACATAACGACGGTTAAATTTACCTTTGGTCGCAAACTTTACAACACCGTCATTCAGTGCAAATAAAGTATGGTCACGACCCATGCCAACGCCTTCGCCTGCGTGGAATTCTGTACCACGTTGACGAACGATGATGTTACCAGCTGTGATAGCTTGGCCACCAAAGATTTTTACGCCTAGCATTTTTGGGTTTGAATCACGACCGTTACGGCTCGAACCGGCAGCTTTTTTATGTGCCATGAGAAAATCTCCTTGTTAATTTGACTTATCGCTGATGCGATAACTCTTAAGCATTTAGTGCGCTATTTAGCAATAATTGCTAAATGGATAATTAGGCATTAATCGCTTTGATTTTTAACAAGGTGTACCATTGGCGGTGACCTTGTTCTTTGTGATAATGCTTACGACGGTTGTGCTTGATGATACGGATTTTTTCGCCGCGACCATGCTCAACAACTTCAACTTCTACGCTAGCGCCGTCAACAACAGGCTGACCGATTTTGACGTTATCGCCGTCAACAACCATCAACACGTCTTCAAATTTGATTGTTTCGCCTTTTTCTGCTTTTAGTAGTTCAACTTTAAGCAATTCATCGACGACTACACGGTGCTGTTTACCACCAGTTTTGATTACTGCGTACATTGTATGACTCCGTTTAACCCGTGTGCCGTGGCTGATGTTATACCAACGCTTTTACGACGAACACGACAGGGAAAAATTAAAGGCAAGATTTTACGGCTTTTTGCTCATAAAAGCAAGCCGCGCCTCTTGTTTTTGCAAGGTGGTTACACTAATAACCATCTCTCATTTAGCTATAACGGCTGCTCATCAAAGAAAGTCGATAAACGACGATACGAATATAAACATGAGAAATAGTAATGATAAGTGATAGATTAAGCCCAACAGCGGCCATTATAACTTATGCAATCAGTTACTTACAGCCTTTTATAAATCATTTATGTGACCAATAAGCTTAAAATGCGCTAGATAACATACCTGTAAAACATAAGACATTTCTTATCGTTTTTATTCTATTCAATAGGCATAGTAAGCCCTATATATCATACGCCTGACCTACTTGTGCTATATACTTTAACCAACAATTTAAGCAGATAGCTATGCTATCATAAGCGAAATAATACCTTACCTATAGATAGATAAAGTCAAGGTTATAACAATTCTCTTTACTCTTATTAATATGACTATTTATTATGACTAGTACCTCTTTAAATAATACCGTGCCTGCCTCTCAATCGACGCCTAGCTATGCTGATATTCAAAGTATTGTAGCCAATGACTTTGAGGTAATGGACAAGCAAGTGTTTGGCAGTTTGAACTCAAAAGTACAACTCGTTATGAGTGTCTCGCAACACGTGATCAATGCTGGTGGCAAACGTATGCGCCCGCTGATTACCTTGCTCTGCGCACGTATGTTTGATGACAATCCTTCAGAAAAGGCCATGCATCTAGCTGCTATCACGGAAATGCTACATACCGCGACCCTAGTTCATGACGATGTCATCGATGAGTCAGGGCAACGCCGAGGAAAGCCGACAGCAAATGCGACGTGGGACAATGCCACTGCCGTATTGGTCGGTGACTATCTGATTGCTCGTGCGTTCAACCTTTTGGTTGGCTTTCAAAGCTTGCCGTTGTTGCAAGTATTCTCTGATGGGACTTGTGACATTGCTGAAGGCGAAGTGTTACAGCTACAGCATCAGCACAACCCTGCTGCGACAGAGGAAGATTACTTACGCATTATCGATGGCAAAACATCACGCCTTTTCATGATGGCGACCCAAGGCGCTGCTATCTTGCAAGATAAGACAGAATATATGACGGCATTAGGTGATTTCGGACAGCATTTTGGTAATGCTTTCCAAATTATCGATGATGTGCTCGACTATAGTGGCGATAGTGAAGTGATGGGCAAAAACTTAGGCGACGACCTTGCTGAAGGCAAGCCTACCCTACCGACTATCAAAGCACTCGAATTACTAAAAGATAGCAACACTGAAGGCTATGAGCAGTTACGTATCGCCGTACAGACAGGTAAGACACCAAACGCTGAGCAGCTGATTGAATTGGTACGTAGTTCTGGCTCATTGGCTTATTGTAAGCAGCGCGCTCTAGAAGAAACTAAGCTGGCACAAGATGCACTGAGCACGCTACCTGATAACCGTTATCGTACAGGCTTATATCAATTGACTGAACTCGCTAGCGCCCGATTGGTATAATTAACGCTGAGTCGTCTATGTTATTAACTGATTAAGACGACTCTGTTTTTGACAGAATTTTTTAGCATAGCTTTTTAGCAAACTTCTTTAGCAATTGATAAATAAAAGACCCTAAATTAAAAACTACCTTCTCAAAAACTAGCATATCAGCCAAATCGTTACCTTTCTTTAAGTTTCATACATCCTTGCAGTACTATAATCGTATAAAGCTTTTTGACAGTTGGTTAAAGTTTGATGACGTTTGTTAGAGACATACTGATAGTTATTTTTTATGGCTGTAATTAGGGGTTGCTAAAATTGTCATTTTGTTGACAAAGTCGATTTTCTATCGTTTAAAAACCTTAGTTACTATAGGGTTTTAGATTTATAACAAAAGTTTACAATATATTTTGATACTAGGTTGTGCATGGTTCTATTAGCTGTTAATAGAGACGACGCTTACTATGACGGTAATCTATTAATTCGTAAACTGTAATATTACCGCTTTTCGGTCCAGCTCGTATTGCAAACTACTTGACTGTGGGGTTACCCCAATAGTTTATAATGACTCATTAAATTTATTAATCCATTCTGTGGTTTGCTTAAACAATTAATGCTAAATAATCCTTTCGATACTTAATCCATATCGATGTCAGATTTTCTATTAGTCATATTTCACTAACAGAATAATCTGAAATTGGAATAAATAATGCTAGCTTAGGCTATTTATGTTCTTTATTTAGCATTAGCAAGTTATTTAGCATTAGCAAGACCCTTATATTCAGTACGCCAAACTTATTGATCGATTTTTATACTGTCACTATTTATATATATTGCCGAGGACATTGATGAAGCACTCTTATCTTGCGCTTGTAATAGCATCTGTACTATCTGGAGCTGTACTGGTTGGCTGTGACAAAAACGAGGACGCCGCTGGTGAGCAAGCCGCACAGCAGCAAATGCCGCCCGCGGTTGTCAACGTTCAGACAGTCACTCTCGATACCGTCCCTCAAGTACAAACTTTTTCTGGTCGTACTGCAGCTTATCAAACTGCTGACGTCCGCCCACAGGTCAACGGTGTGATTGACGAAGTATTATTCCGTGAAGGAAGCAACGTCAAAAAAGGTCAGCCACTGTATCGCATCAACACCGATAACTATGCCTCATCTGTAACGAGTGGCCAAGCTGCCGTACAGCAATCACAGGCTAACTATCAAACTGCTGTGGCAAACAATGCCAATGCAAAAGCTGAATTGGTCAGTCGTCAAGCGTCATTAGCACAAGCGCAAAATGACTTACAACGTCTGCAGGGTCTGGTCAGTATTGATGCCATCTCAAAGCAGCAGTACGATCAAGCACAAACTGCCGTACGTACAGCACAAGCAGCAGTACAAAGTGCCGCCGCCGCTGTCGGTCAAACTCAAGCAGGTATTGAGAGTGCAAAAGCAGGCATCCAGACCGCAAAAGCAGGTTTAGAAGCCAGTACCTTAGATCTAAACCGTACAATCGTACGCGCACCGCTAACCGGCCGTACTGATCGCTCTAGCGTCACTGCTGGTACTCTGGTCAGTGCTGGTCAAGCCGATCCCTTGGTGACTATTTCACGCTTAGACCCTATCTACGTTGATATCAGCCAGTCTTCTTCTGAATTGCTAAAGCTTCGTCAGCAGATTGCAGATGGTACTGCTCAGCCAGGTATGAACTCAGTTGAATTGGTACTAGAAGATGGTTCTGTCTATCCAGTACGCGGTAAGCTTGCACTGTCTGAAGCCAAAGTTGACGAGTCAACAGGTGCTGTCACCTTGCGTGCTATTTTCCCAAACAGCAATAATATCCTGCTACCAGGTATGTACGTCACGGCACGTTTGACGCAGAGCGTTATTACCAACGCAGCTCTCGTCCCGCAAAGTGCGGTCACTCGTACGCCGAAGAGTGAGACGCAAGTCTATATCGTTGACGAAAATAACAAAATCCAAGTACGTCCGGTCACCATTAATGGTACTTACGATGGACAATGGGTCGTCACTGAAGGCTTGAAAGCAGGTGACAAAGTGGTTGTGATTGGTGGTGCTAAGGTCAAACCTGACCAAGAGGTGGTCGCCAAACCACTAGAAAGTGCAAATCCAGCACCAGCTGCTGCAAAGAATGCGCCTAATACCAAAACGCCGCAGCAAGCCGCAAAAACGATGGATAAAAAGCCAGCTGGCGACGAGACTTCTACCAAAAAACCAACAGAAGCCGCTGCCAACTAATTCCATTCAAGACAGGAAGACTTAGGGATATACTATGTCACGTTTTTTTATTAATCGCCCTATTTTTGCATGGGTGCTGGCTGTTTTGGTCATGCTCATCGGGGTAATATCCGTTATCAATCTACCGATTGAACAATATCCACGTATTGCACCGCCGACTATTTCGGTCAGTGCAAGCTATCCTGGTGCTAATGCGCAAACCGTCGAAAACTCAGTCGTACAGATCATTGAGCAGCGTATGAAAGGCCTCGATGGTCTGATGTATATGTCGTCGTCGAGCTCGTCAAATGGTAGTGCTTCAGTGACGCTTACCTTTGAAAACGGTACCGACTCTGACACAGCTCAAGTACAAGTACAGAACAAACTGCAAGCAGCGATGAGCTCCTTGCCTGAGTCTGTTCAGCGTCAAGGTGTCAACGTCAATAAATCGTCTAGCAGCTTTTTGATGGTGCAAGCATTTATTTCTGAAGATGGCACCATGGATCGGGCAGATATTGCCGATTATATTAACTCTAATGTCGTCGATTCGATCAGTCGTGTAGAGGGTGTGGGTGAAGTTCAGGTCTTTGGTTCTACTTATGCGATGCGTGTTTGGTTAGACCCATCACGCCTACGTAGCTACAACATGATACCTTCAGATGTGGTCAATGCGATACGAGCACAGAACGCGCAAGTATCTGCCGGTCAATTGGGTCAAGCACCTGCCGACACAGATAAACAGGTTATCAATGCCACTGTTACTGTACAAAGCTATCTACAAACGCCTGAAGAATTTAAAAACATTCTACTAAAAACGGACACTTCTGGTGCGCAAGTACGTTTGGGTGATGTAGCAGATGTTGAAATCGGTAGTGAGAACTATAGCGTTGTCTCTCTCTACAATGGACAAGAAGCCGCCGGTCTTGGTATTTCGCTTGCAGGCGGTGCTAACGCGCTTGAAACTCGCGAAGCTGTTGGCGCACGTATGGCAGAGCTGGAGCAAAACTTCCCAACAGGTCTAGCATCAGTTGTTCCTTATGACACAACGCCATTCGTGAAGCTTTCTATCGAGCAAGTAGTACATACACTTATTGAGGCTATTGTCTTAGTATTTATCGTCATGTTCATTTTCTTACAGAACTGGCGTGCCACCATTATCCCGACCCTTGCCGTACCTGTCGTACTCTTGGGTACCTTTGCAGTGTTGTATATTGCAGGCTTTAGTATCAACGTCTTGACCATGTTTGCTATGGTATTGTCTATCGGTCTACTGGTCGATGATGCGATCGTCGTTGTAGAGAACGTCGAGCGAATACTAGAAGAAGATCCTCACATCTCTATCAAAGATGCAACTATCCAGTCGATGGGTGAAATCAGTAAAATCGTTATTGGTATTGCGCTTATCTTGTCCGCCGTATTCGTACCAATGGCCTTCTTTGGTGGCTCAACAGGTGTGATTTATCGTCAGTTCTCTATCACGCTGATTACCAGCATGGTGCTCTCTGCCATGGTCGCGCTTGTTTTCACCCCTGCCCTATGTGTGACTTTGCTAAAACGTGGCAAAAGTCATGAAAAAGGCAGTACCGAAAAGCAAAAAGGCTTCTTTGGTTGGTTCAACCGC
Source organism: uncultured Psychrobacter sp. (assembly GCA_913061175.1). GTDB lineage: Bacteria > Pseudomonadota > Gammaproteobacteria > Pseudomonadales > Moraxellaceae > Psychrobacter. Next base: position 4,511 of record CAJXUF010000095.1, on the reverse strand, counting down.
GGCTTCTTCAAACTTAGCCGTTCGTACGAAAACTTTGTCGGCAAAAGTATTCGTTTTAAATGGTTATACATGATTGGCTACGCAGCCATTATCGGTATCATGGCGGTCGTATTCTTACGTATTCCAGGCTCGTTTTTACCAGAAGAAGATCAAGGCATTATGTTTACCTTGGTACAGCTTCCAGCTGGCTCTACGTTAGATGAGACGCAAGACGTATTGGATAAAGTTAGAAACTATTACGATACCCAAGAGACCGATAATATCGCTTCGGTCTTTACCATTGCAGGCTTTAGCTTTGCGGGTCAAGGTCAGAATATGGGTCTGGCGTTTGTGCGCTTATCAGACTGGGAGGAACGCTCGGGCGATGAAAACACCGCTCAAGCTGTCGCTGGTCGAGCAATGGGGTACTTCTTTACTCAGCTGAACGAAGCACAAGTATTTGCCATCGTCCCACCAGCAATTACCGAGCTTGGTAATGCCAGTGGTTTTGACTTAATGATTCAGGACAGTGGTAACCTCGGACATGATGGGCTACTTGAAGCCCGAAATATGCTCTTAGGTATGGCCGCACAGAACGATCAAGTGGCTGGCGTACGTCCTAATGGGCAAGAAGACTCGCCACAACTTAAAGTAAATATCAATCAAGAACAAGCGGCGGCTTATGGCCTGTCACTAAGCAATATCAATAGCGTCATCTCGACAGCGTGGGGCTCAAGCTACGTTAATGACTTTATCGATCGTGGCCGTATCAAACGCGTCTATGTACAAGGTGAAGCCAGCAGCCGTACCAACCCTGATGATATTGGCAAATGGTATGTACGAAATGACATGAACGATATGATTTCGTTCGATGCATTCTCTAGTAGTGAGTGGCAGTCAGGCTCACCGCGTCTTACTCGTTACAACAGCCTACCATCCATGAACATCCAAGGTAGCGCAGCACCAGGTCTAAGTACTGGTGAAGCAATGAGCTCAATGGAAGCGATGATAGACAAGCTACCTGAGGGTATCAGTTATGAGTGGACAGGCATGTCATTGGAAGAGCAAAAATCAGGTGCCCAAGCGCCAATGCTCTATGCGCTTTCAATCCTAGTTGTCTTCTTATGTTTGGCAGCTTTGTACGAAAGCTGGTCTATTCCTTTCTCTGTGCTACTAGTGATTCCACTTGGGGTATTGGGTGCAGTGATATTTACCTGGCTACGTGGTTTTGCCAATGATATCTACCTGCAAGTTGGTCTACTGACTGTCGTTGGTCTATCCGCCAAAAACGCCATTTTGATTATCGAATTTGCAAAAGAACACCAAGAGGAAGGTTATAGTCTCAGAGAGGCCGTCATGACCGCAGCACGCCAACGTTTGCGTCCTATTATCATGACCTCACTTGCCTTTGGTCTGGGTGTTGTGCCATTATTCTTGGCGAATGGGCCAGGTTCAGGCAGTCAAAACGCTATTGGTACTAGTGTTGTTGGTGGGGTAATCACAGCAACCCTCTTAGGTATCTTCTTTATCCCAATGTTCTATATCTGGGTGCGTAGTGCGTTCCCGCATAAATATGAGAACAACACGCCCAATGATAAAGATGGTGGCAATGGTACGCCTAACTCGCATAACCCAACACCTTCTGAGAGTTATCAGCCTGCAAGTCTTGGAGACAATACACAATGAGTGCTCAAAAAACATCTATCGTCAACTCGTCATCGGTAGCTATTACAGCTATCGATGCGCAGCCAGCACTATCTCGTTTGCGCAAAAGCAGTGGCCGCCTGTTAGGGCTGACTGCATTGGCAATCAGCATGGCCGCTTGTAACACTATTCCAAAAGCGGATATGCGTCCTGTGCTAGCAGAGCCGAATATTCCTATGCAGCAATCTTACGGTGCATTTGATAAAGAGACTGTCAGTAGTGCTGATCAAGCAAGCATCGCCAGTCAGCGCTGGCAGAATTTTTATAGCGACGAGCGCCTAAAAGGTCTGATTGCTCTCGGCCTTGAAAACAACAAAGACTTTGAGAGTGCGCGCCTAGCGATTGAAAAAGCACGTGCACAGTATCAGATTACTGATATTAACGACTTGCCAGCTATTAACGGCAGTGCTGGTTATACTCGCTCAGCACAGAATCGTACTGATCGAAACGCTAGTAGTAGCTACAGTGTCAACTTGGGTCTTGCCAATTATGAGCTCGACTTTTGGGGTAAAATCTCAAGCTTAAAAGATCAAGCATTGCAGAATTTCTTGGCGACGACAGCAGCCAAAGATGCGACCCAAATCAGCTTGATTAGTAATATTGCCCAAAGCTATGCCAATCTAAGCTACAGCTTAGCGCAATTAAAACTGGCTGAAGCCACGGTTGAGAGTCGTGAGCGTTCGCTCTTTATCGCGGATAAACGTTTTGAAGCAGGTATCGATCCTAAGCTACCTTCACTACAGTCTTCTGCCTCGTTAGAAAATGCTAAGCTTGCGGTATTACGTGCCCAGACCAGCGTTCTTCAGTCACGCAACGCATTGCAGTACTTGGTTGGTGGCGCTATTCCAAACGAGCTTATCCCAACACCTGCTGTCAGTAATATAACTAGCCAGCAGATATTCAATGCCGGTCTACCAAGTGAATTACTACGTTATCGTCCTGACGTGCTACAAGCAGAATATAACCTAAAAGCGGCTGGTGCGAATATCGAAGTGGCTCGTGCCTCTTACTTCCCTTCTATTAGCTTGACCAGTAGTGTGGGCGTCAGTAGCGGCAGCCTAAATGACTTGTTCAAAAATGGTGCCGTTGGCTGGTCGTTTGGACCTAGCATTAGCGTCCCTATCTTTGATGCAGGCCGTTTAGACGCCAATTACGATGTGGCTCAAATTGAACGTGAGCAAACGCTTGCTAGTTATGAGAGCTCTATTCAGACGGCATTCCGTGAAGTATCAGATGTACTTGCTACACGTGCAACACTTGGTGAGCAGTTAGAGGCGCAGTATCGTCTGCAGGATAATTTTGAGCAGACCTATCAGATAGCAGATGCGCGCTTTAAAGCAGGTATCTCGAACTATCTGGACGTACTTGACGCGCAGCGTTCACTGTTCTCTACTCAGCAAGGTATCCTAGATTTAGAGCTACAGAAAATCGTTAGCCAGATTGAGTTGTACCAAGCACTTGGTGGCGGTGCGAACCTTGATGTACCGTCTGTCATTCCTGTACCGCAGCACACCAACTTGGCGCAGATTGTCACTGGAACTGCTACTAGTGCAAAAACCAAAGCGACAAATGCCATTAAAGCAGCTGGTTCAGCGCGTGTGACTACCCCACAAGAAGCTGTCGCCATCAAGCAGTCGCAAGCGGTAGAAACGACTACTTTCAAACCGACTGCTATCGTCGATGTGAATGATGATGGTAAGAAAGATGCCGCTGTCGGTGTGGTCACTGAAGAGACTCGCTTCAATAACAATAGTGTTGAGCAAGTTCCTGTGACCCAGATTATTGAGCCTTAAATAACCCAGCCTTAATCTGATGACGCAGCTCTATCATCATATTGACAGTCGATAAGTACTATCAGCCCTACCGACTTAACGTGGTGGGGCTTTTTGCTTTTATTGACGTCTTTTGGTTATAGTAGGCTCACTTTATACAAGCTCTCTTTATTTATAGCCACTTATAAAGCAAAGGTTTTGATAAGCTGATTCTATAAAATATTGCTTATAGCGATATTATTTTAACTATGTAACATGATAACTATTAAAACAATCATAAGGAATTATTATGAGCTATACCTTTAACCGTCAATACCCCGCTACTCGCTTACGTCGTCTACGCTACAATGACAATGTACGCTCAATGATTCGTGAAGTAGAGCTGCATCCTAAGCACTTTATTGCCCCTGTCTTTGTATTAGAGGGTGAAAACCAGCGCGAAACCATTGCTAGTATGCCGGGCGTTGAACGTTTATCGATTGATTTGCTAATCAACTATGCCAAAGAGTTATTAGCAGAAGGTGTCACAACCATCGACCTTTTCCCTGTGATCGATAACGCTTTGAAAACACCAGATGGCAGAGCCGCTTATGACGAAAACGCCCTGACTGCACGTACGATAAAAGCAGTTAAAGACGCTGTGCCAGAGATGGTCGTTATGACTGATGTAGCCCTAGACCCTTATACCTCACATGGTCAAGATGGTCTACTTGATGACAGCGGTTACGTCATCAATGATGCAACTATCGAAGTATTGGTCAAGCAGGCGCTGGTACATGCGCGTGCTGGTGCAGATATCATCTCTCCTAGTGACATGATGGATGGCCGTATCAAGGCCATGCGTGATGCGTTTGAAGCAGAAGGTTTTGTGAATACGGCTATTATGGCCTACTCAGCCAAATATGCTTCTGCTTACTACGGTCCATTCCGTGATGCCGTTGGTAGTGCGGGCAACCTAAAAGGTGGCCATAAGAAACAGTATCAGATGGACTTTGGTAACCGTGCTGAGGCTGTCTCTTATACACATCTGACGCTGCCGACGATATGCAGTGTGTA
>CAJXUF010000094.1 GCA_913061175.1 uncultured Psychrobacter sp. | reverse complement strand
TCTACACACTGCATATCGTCGGCAGCGTCAGATGTGTATAAGAGACAGGGCTTACTGACTGGCAAAGCAGAGGGCATGACCAATCCTAGACAACTGGGACTGAGTCTGATTATTTCTACTATTCCTGTGATGATTGTTGGTTTTACCTTTGCCGATGAAATCAAAGCTTATTTGTTTAATCCTATCGTCGTTGCCATTATGCTCATCATCGGTGGTCTGCTGATATTTTATGTGGAAAAGCGTCCTAAAACGGTCATTGCAGAAGAAGCAGAAGATGTCAGTATAAAAACTGCGTTGATGATTGGTCTGTTTCAATGTTTAGCTCTTATACCCGGGACGTCACGCTCAGGTGCCACTATTATCGGTGCGCTGTGGTTAGGTGTCTCACGTAAGGCTTCTGCTGAGTTTTCTTTCTTTTTGGGTATTCCTGTCATTGTAGGGGCAGCACTGTTGGATTTACTCAAGCATGGTGACGTACTGACGAGCAGTGAAGACTGGCTAGTGCTAGGTATAGGTACCATCGTATCATTTGTAGTGGCGCTACTTTGTATCCGCTTACTTGTGGCATGGGTAAGTCGCCGCGACTTTACTATCTTTGCTTGGTTGCGCATTATCACGGGTGTTATCGTGCTGGTCGCCGCTTGGGGCTTTGGTTATCAAATGGCTGGCTAGATTTGCGTTATGATTTAACACGGCAGTAATTTATAGTGAAAATAAGCAGCAAATAGGATGATGGTTATGACAGATGTGCCCCAGACGTATGACGAGACAGGTGTTTTTGTACATTGTCAGCTATTCTACGTCAAGGACAGCCAGCAAGCACAGGTTGAGAGTCTACAGTCATTGATAGCTAAGCATACATTACCAATTATCTTAGATATAGAGGTCGCTACAGAGAAATTAACTCAAAAGCGCCGTCAGCAATTGAGCCAAGCATCTACTCAGCCTATTTTATTGTTAGATGATAAAGATAAGCTATCATGGCTAAGTGATGGGCTCAGTGTGGCACCTGAGTGGGACAAGTTGCAGCGCCGTGTAGTGAGTGCTGGCCGTAAGTCTGAGTTGCTATTACAAGCGGCCAAAATCACATCAGATAGTCATGTTATTGATGCAACCGCTGGCTTTGGGCATGATAGTTTGATATTGGCCAGTACTGGTGCCCAAGTCACTATGCTTGAGCAGCAGCCGTTGATGGCATTGCTGTTACTTGCAGAGCAGCAGCGTATGAGTGCGCTACCCAATTGGCAAAAGCTCATGAGCCGTCTACAAATTATTAACACTGATGCGCTCAGTTATTTTGCGAATCTAGAAGCAAGCAATGCAATAGATAATGCTACGGCAATCGATGTCGTCTATTTGGATCCGATGTTTCCAGAGGATAGCTATCAAGATAGCAAGACAGGCAAAGGGGCAAAAGTCGGTAAGCATATGCAAGCACTGCATCAATTGGCTCGTCCACCAACTTCAAATGAAGAGCGACAACTGCTAAGTAGGGCGCAGGCCGTTGTCAAACAAAATACGCAAGGCCAAGGTCGCGTGGTCGTGAAGCGCCCACAGTTTGCACCGCTGCTTGCTGATGAGCCTGCAAGTGAAAGCTGGCACAATGAAGCCGTACGCTTTGATGGGTATTTTGTCTGACAGTTGCTGTTTGTGATAACAAATGTAAGAGTATAAATGTACGCAATTAATCAGCTTATGTGTTTAGAATTAATGGATTTAGGAGCAAGGAATGTCAGCGTTAATCATTTGGGTTATGGGTGCAGTTCTATTGTTGATTAATATCATACTGCGTACTCGCATTCTTCGGCTTGAGGCACGGTTAAAAGAGCTGAGTAATCCACAAGAGCAACTGGCATTTTTGCGTCAGCAAGCTAAACAGAAAGACAAAGTCCCAGCGTTAAAAGCTTTGCGCAAGCAATATCCTGAGCTATCACTGATCGAAGCGAATAAATTATGGCAACAAATTCAGTAACCAGGCCATTAACTTAGTAGTTAGTCTATTAAAACTCAGTAACCAACCCCCTCAAAAATTAATTTAGTTGTTCTGAGCTAAGTATATAAGCGAACATAAAAAGTATCCAAACAATGATAATAAAAAACCATGACATTTAAAGACAAGCTACAAGCCTATATCCAGCTAACCCGTTTTGATAAACCAGTCGGCATTGAGCTGCTCTTATGGCCAACGCTTTGGGGCGTACTACTTGCTGCAATGGGTCAAGCGCAGCAGCAAGGAATGACAGCAGCGTTGCCAAGTATCAAAGTATTTGCGATATTTGCCCTTGGTGCAATATTTATGCGAGCGGCTGGTTGTGCGATTAACGACTTTGCCGATCGAAAAGTAGATGGTCATGTGACTCGCACTAAAGGTCGCCCATTAGCAGATGGACGCTTATCTGGTAAAGAAGCTATCGCTGCATTCTTAGTGCTAGTGCTGTTAAGTGCTAGTCTGCTATTTTTCCTACCTATAGCCGTATTCTATTGGTCGCTTGGTGCCGTTATATTGGCGTTTATTTATCCATTTATGAAACGCTATACGCACCTGCCGCAAGTATTTTTAGCAGCTGCTTTTGGGTGGGCGATACCGATGTCCTATGTGGCGGTGCAAGGTGCTCCCGATATTTGGTGTTGGCTGCTATTCTTAGCCTATATGTGTTGGACAGTGGCCTACGATACCCAGTACGCTATGGCTGACCGTGAGGATGATTTAAAGATTGGCGTGAAATCAACAGCGATACTATTCGGTCGTTATGATGTAATTATCATCTCAATATTACAGATGCTATTTTTGCTAATGATGGGCGTAGTTATGTGGCATTACTTTGCTCCGACCACATTAGGCGTAACGCCGGTATTTGGATTGGCGCTAGTTGCGATGATGTTTGCCAAACAAAACAGCGCTTGTGCCAGTCGCAATCCTTTGGCTTGCTTTCAGGCGTTCTTGGCCAATATCTGGGTAGGGCGCTATGTCTTTGCGCTCATCGCAATTACTTGCATATGGACGACGCTAAATGGATAAGTTCGATAAATTGCCGAGGTTCAAATCAAAGAAACCGTCTGATACAACTGTGTCAGTTATGGACTATCAATCTAAACTTGCCGAACATGGGCTGACTCGTGAGCAAGTTATCGCAACTGAGCGTAAACTGGCAAAATTTGCTAACACCATGGATTCGCTAGTGCGAGTGCCTTTTACCAAGCAAGGAATGGGTGCGGATGCGGCGCTTTCGACCATTCCACTAGCAGGAGATTTAGCAGGATTGGCATTGACCAGTTATGCATTTATATTGGGACGTCAGTTGGGTGTGCCCGCTCATAAAATGACGCCAGCGGTTAGATTGGCACTTATTGATATGGTCGTTGGTATCGTACCTGGCATTGGTACGCTATTAGATATTTTCATTCGTCCTAGCCGTAAGACACTGGGTATCGTGCACGAGCATCTACACCATGAGTATGGTATTACCGAAACCATGCATATGGATCGACCGTTTCTGCACCAGTCACTAGAAGACAAACAACAGCAAAGCCGTTTTGGGTTTTTTTGGCGCAATCCAATCGTTGCTTGGCTATATCTGCATATCCCTGATTTTCTTGGACTGCTGGTCATTGTATTTGTCGGTTGGGGGCTAGGGACAGTGATAAGCTGGCTGGTCGGTATGTTTGGGCAATCGACTGGGTTTGGTTAAATATAATCACTTATCAGACAGCTTAGTAGAGACAAGTCAGTACAGAGTAATACACAGAAACGAAAAAGGCGGCAACGATAATAGCGTTTGCCGCCTTTTTTATGGTTTTAAATAGAGTGTTGAAACAAAGGTCGCCTCAGATTTTATTCAGTGATTACTTCTGCTTCAGCACTGACGGCATCAAAGCTAGTGACTTTATTGTTTCGGATAAGGTCGATAGTGCCACCACCAGCATGACTAACGAGTTGGATACTACCGTCAGCTGATTGATAGGTAGGATTATTGCCTTGGCCTTCTGGTGCGCTCAATGTCATTTTTGGTTGATTGGGACGAGTAGTGATAGCGTTAAGCATACCAGCTGCCGACGTCTCAAAGACCACGGACAAACTCTCACCTGCTGCACTTTTATAACGGACATCGGTGATTTGTGCGCCTTTGATAGCTTGTTCTGGATTAGGTTTTTCAGCGCTATCATTTGCCGTGGACGTAGTATCACTAAGATCTTTATCTAACTCTGTTAAGCTCATATCACGTTCTGAATCAGTATCGGTCTGCGCTACATTTTGAGCATCATCTGCATTGCTATTTTCAGCTGCATCAACGTTGATATTGGTCGTTACTGGCGTGGTTTGCGTTGAGGTCTCAGCTGTAGTTGTATCAGTTGCTTCAGGTTCTGGATCTTTTTGACAAGCAGTCAGTAGCAACAGGCTGAAGAAAATAGCAGGAGCGGTACGATAAAGCAGTTTAGATTTTCGTAAGTTTAGTTTTTTTGAGAGAGAAGTATTCATAATCAGCTTTATCCGTTAATGGCGCTCTACGTAAATGTGGTAATTGGTAAGGGTTAACCTGCTATTTATTGACAGTATCTTATTACGTATTTACCGTAATCACCAGCTTACGCTGTCCGCCATATTCTTGCAGGTTTCTATGCTCACATAAGTAAATCCCTTGCCACATACCCAGTCCTAACTCACCATCGACAAGCGGTATAGTCAAACTTACTCCAAGCATCATGCTTTTGAGATGCGCTGGCAGGTCGTCTGAGCCTTCTAAGGTATGGCGATACTCTGGCTGGTCTTCTGGTGCGATTTTATTAAGCCAATCCTCTGTATCTAGTCTAACATCTGGATCAGCATTTTCATTGATCGCAAGACTGGCTGACGTATGCAGCAAAAACAGATGAACCAACCCTACCTTATCAGAATGAGGTAGCAGCTGAGAAATAGCTTCTTCAATCCTCGGAGTAATGATATGAATGCCGCGCGCATAGGCGGGTAGAGTAAGGGTGGTTTGGTGATAGCTCATGGGGTATATCTCATTATTCGAGTCGACATTAAATTAAGATATCATAAGACAGTATGAACTATGGAAATCGTTGCTGTTATTTACACAAGAGCCATTTATTCTTAAACAAGCGGCGTCTGCAAACGTGTACGATTTGGTGATAGGCGTGCGAGCATCGTCTCTGACAGTGGTGCAAACGATCCTAGCATCATATCTGCTAATGCTTCAGCGCAAATAGGTGCTAATGCATAACCCTTTGCGCCCATCGCACTCATTGTCCATATTCGCTGACTGTTTGCCAATTGTCCAACGATAGGGTGGTAATCAGGCGTTTGGGTGCGAATCCCAGCTCGTCCCTGCCACAGACTCATATCTGCCGGAATGATAGATGCCATTTCAGGAATAGCATTGATGAGCTTATCACGACTAATTTGATGTTCCTCATCACGTATATCAGTACTTGTATCATTGCGGATAAAACTCGCGCCAAGCAATAAATAGGGCTTGCCAGCGACGACTGTATTTAACTCGTCATCTCCACTCTGTGCGTTGAACCGCGCACAGTAACCACTATATTTAAGCGGTATTTTAGGCAGTTTTGCAAGTTGCTCAACCGTAGGCGTAAACCAAGATAGCTGCCCACGAATTTTACGGCAATCAAAAATACGCTGATCCAATTGATGACTTTCAAAAGCTGCGCAAATGACGATATTATCAGCAGTCACAGTGATAGAGTTTCGATTTCTATTAATACCTTCGATACGAACCTGCTGCTCAGTCTCGGTAATTTTATTCACTTCTAACTGCTGAAAGCGAATGAGTGGATGAGTCAGTATGATGTCTTTTAGTGCTTGTGGATTGACCAGGCCAGACTGCGGTAAGTACAAGTTCTCTGATAAGTTTTGCTCTTTTAGGCCACTAGTAATCTGTGCTTGCTCATGCGATAGGGTGGTCGCCATCTCGTCAGGATAGTTGGCAATTTGTTCTGTACCGATATTGGCTTTTATGAGTAAATCAAGGGCGCCAGTCAGTTCAAGTACCGGTGCTGTATGAAGCTGTACGGCTGTTTGATTTAACTTTCGATATAGCCTGCTGCTATGGAGATAGCCTATGGTATGCAGATGTTCATCAACATGGTGAATCGGCGTCATTTTGGGCGCAAGTAATGCTCTCGGATTGCCTGATGCACCTGCTAAGGGCGCTGATTTATCTAATAAGGTGACGGTAATACCATGATTGGCAAGCGACCAAGCTGTGAGCAACCCTGAAACGCCTGCACCAATGACGACAGTGTGATCGAATGTGCTATAAGTTGTTTCTTGTTTCGCCTCGTGGCTTTTATTATTACAACTTTTATTATCGCTAGTAATATCACTACTGTCCGTATCAATCATGATGGCCGTTAGCATTTCTCGTTTTCGACCAAAACCTCTGACTTTCTTAATTTGAAAGCCATGCTCTCTTAGTCCGCGCTTGACGATACCTGCACAGCTATAAGTAGCGGCAGTCGTATGAGGGCGTGATAGGCGCTGCATTTGTGCAAAGATACTGTCAGCCCACAAGGTACTGTTGCAAGAAGGCGCAAAACCATCCAAAAACCAAGCATCAATATAAGGCGTATACTGATTGGAGTGGTCTAATGCCAGTTTGCTTAGACTTTCTGCTGCATCACCAAGCCACATATCGACAGTTAAGTTATCATAAGAAAAACTTAAACGATGACAGCCTGCAATCAGGGGTGGATATGCAGCCAAAAGTGGCTTAATAAATGCCATTAGTTCAGGCGCGCGCTCACCCCATAACGCAAGTATCTGGGTCAGATCTGCTAGCGGTATAGAGAACTTTTCAGTAGTAATAAAGTGCAAACGAGCCGTTGCTAGCTGTGGATTAGTTTCACGCAGTTGCCGCCACAATTGCCACGTCGCTAGTAGATTAAGCCCAGTTCCAAAGCCTAGCTCAGCAATCGTAAAGCATTGTTTTGGTGCAAGGTTTGCCAAACGCTCTGGTAACTGATTGTGCTCTAGAAACACGTGACGCGTTTCTGCCAAACCATCCGCATGAGAAAAATACACATCCCCAAACTCACCTGATACTGGCACCATATTGCCAGTATCATCCATTTGCCAGTCAATCTTGGCAGGTGTGATAACGTTTAAATGTTCAGGGTTTTGATAGTTAGCGATAGACATGAGGCACTTCTTAGAAATATCAGGAACGGAAGCTAAACGATCAGTTATTACGAATCAATGATATCGACATTTGGTCAGACACAGCGAAGTAGAGTAATGCAAGTCAGTGCGAGCACAGCTTACGCTACCAGCGCTCACGACGGACAAATACTAACCACGAGACAAAAATACCGACTAATAGACTGATCAGAACGGTAAACGCACCGTATAGAAATAACTGTCCTTTACTTTCGTAGACCAAGACATTTACTTGAGTCTGCAAGTCGTTCACTTGACGCTGTAGTTGTGCATTACGGCTGAGCAGTTCTTGATTGGCAGCTGACAATGCTTTAGTAGATGGTTGCAGCTGTGCCGCCAAGGTATCATTGATATCTAAAGCTGAGCTTTTCGTTGGCAAAGCGCGCGCCGCTACTGGCCCAGTCAGCGGCAGCACTGCTGTCGGAGCGGTTGCATCGACAGCAGGTGTTATGGGCGCAGTAGGTGCAGCCTGCGCCGAAACGGCTGTCGCTAACATGAGACCAATCAGGGCACTTTTGTAGAAGCAGGTAGGTGAAAAAGAGACTCTCTGGATCACGATGCAGCTACTTGATTGTTGCTATCAGTTGGTGCTGGCAATGCTTGAACAAATGGTTTGATATCGACATGACTATACACGCCATCACGTAGATAAGGCTCATCGTTTGCCCATGCTTGAGCCGCTTCGATAGAGTCAAAATCTGCAATGATTAAGCTGCCTGACATATCATTCTTGCCATGCTCGATAGGCGTTGGACCTGCGATAACGAGGCGGCCCTCTTGATGCAGCGCTTTTAAACGTTCAATATGTTCAGTACGAGTAATCAGACGTTGTGCACTGCTATTAGCCACGTCATGACCAATGATTGCAAATAAAGACATGAGACTTCCTTAGTGAATAATAAAAAAGTAGTAATGAGCTTATATGGGCTTAGTATAAACGTCATAGCAATAAAATAGTTATTTCTACTATGACAAGGCAACAGAAACTATTTAGTGGCTTTGTCTGTTAGGGCAGGGTTGAGATGCTTTTTCAACACGGCAAATTGAGCCACAACAAACACCAGCATAATTGGAATCCAGCCATAGGTCTTAAAGTTGATCCATGCTTCATCTGACATTGTGAACGCTGTGATATAATGTAGTACAGCCATTAGGGCAAAAAACAATGCCCAAGCAACGGTCAGCTTTTTCCAGCCGCTAAGCGTCAAGGTAAATACCTCTTTCATAGCAAGCTGCATCAATGGCTTATTAATAGCGGCACTGACGAATAGCGTCAACGCAAAAATACCATTGATAATGGGCGACTTCCAGCGCAAATAAATATCATCACGCAGCAGTAATGTGCCGCCGCAGAATAAAATCGTTAATAATAAGACAACCCACTGCTGCTTATCAAACTTACCTTTTTGACGAATGAAATGAATGGCGTAAACGATAATAGTGGCGACGAGCAAAGCCCCTGCCGCTGCTAAAATACCGTTATAACGCGCCGCGATAAAAAAGGCAATTAAGGGAATAAAGTCTAATAATGCTTTCATAGCAAAGGGTGTATCCAACAAAAACGTATGGGGTAGTTTACACGTCTACCGCACCAAAAAAAAGCAATCAACACGATAATCATGCGATATACGCAACCTACAGAGTAATACTTTCTTATTGCGCCTGATGACCATGCCACTGGCCAAATATAAACACAAATACAGCACCGATAACGGCTAAATCTACAGAATCATCAAGACAAACTACAACGCACATAATCGTAACAATGACTGTCTGCTCACTAGCTTTTATTCTACTCTTATTTTATTTAAAACTTTAAGGCTCAGCTTATGAAAATCGACTTACATTGCCACAGTACTTGTTCAGATGGTACCTATGCACCGACCGAGGTCATACAACGTGCTCATTCAGCGGGCATCAACGTATTGGCATTGACTGATCATGACACGCTGGCAGGGATTGACGAGGCAAGAGATGCTGCCAGTGCCTGCGATATGCAAATTATTAATGGTGTTGAGATCAGTTGTGAACATACGTTAAGCGGTGGTTACGGAAAGAATAAATCCACCAATAAAATTATTCACGTACTTGGACTGGACTTTACTGATCGCGAAAAAATGCACGCAACGTTGCAGCAACTGCAAGACAGTCGAGCCACTCGTGGTCAACGTATCGCTGAAAAATTGAGTGAGCTATTAGATATTAATTATGATGAGCTATGGCAAGCAGTGCTCGATAAGGCAGGCGGCAACCCACAAGCAGTCGGGCGCGCCCATATTGGACAGGTATTGTTTGAGCGCGGTGAAGTCAAAACCGTTCAAAAAGCCTTTGATAAGTACCTAGCAGATAATAAACCTGCTTATGTAGCGATCGAGGCGTTGACGATGCAGCATGGTATCGAGCTGATTCATGCTTGCGGCGGCAAAGCGGTGCTCGCACATCCCACGCGATATCAACTATCAGCGACACGCGTGCGTAAACTAATCGAAGAGTTTTCGCAGCTTGGCGGAGATGCTTGTGAACTACCAGCCACTAGTGAGCCAATTAGTACCCGAAGAATGGTCGACCGTAGCATTGCTGAGCATAGTCTTGCGGCATCTATTGGTAGTGATTTTCATGGTAGTAACATGCCTTGGCGACGTTTGGGCGATGTCCCTATTTTAAATGATGATCAGCAAGGGATTTGGGAGTCTTTTGCAACGCTTGCTTAGTGAATAGGATTTACCTTTCTACAGTTACTTCTAATAAGGTTACTTCCAATAGTGATAGGGTCTCATTTATTATAACTAATGAGGCCTGAAATATGTACGTAAACATAATTACATTCATAGAGAAATTATTGGTAAATAAATGCGTAAAATAGATTGATAATAAGGCTAGAACTTGTAACACTTGATATGAAAGTTTCAGAACGAATAGTATGCTTTGGCTTTGATTCTAGCGCTTATATATTCAACGCATTTATACCTTTTAATGTATTTACACTCTCTGCGGTAGCCCTTCTATGGCTGTATCGATATCCCATCTAGGTTACAACAAAATCTCTCAAATGATTTTTGAGTGGCAGGCTGCTGACCGAACATCGCTGATGGCCTTATTTATCGTGTTAGAAGTGTCATTGCATTGGTTCTGGTGCCTGTATGTCTGGTGGCAGCAAGATGCATTAAACACCTATGTAAATATGCATTATCTATATCCATTATGGCTTGGGATTAGCTTTGTCGGATTGTTCTTTTTATGCATGGTCAAAGGCTTATTTCACTCAAGCAATGATAACGACATTGTCTTAAGCAGATGGCAGATAGCTTTGGTTTTGGTTTACACCGCCTACATTTCTACTGTTATTGTGATGATAGGGTACAGCAGCCTGTTTGCAGGCGTATCGCTCGTCGGCGGCGCTATGCTTGGCATGATGCTGATTAAGCGCCGCTATGCTTGGCGTATGTTTTGGCTGCATATTATCTTGATGCTATTAGCGATCATGTCACCTTACTTTGGTATCAGTCTGCCTAATTTACGCCAATTGACCGTCATTCATCCCATGCTTGAAAGTCATAACTATCTAACTTACAACGAGATTATGGCTGCTGAAAATGCGGTTGCTGCGTTGGCTTTTGAGAACAACGTCTTAAATTGGGATAGTATCAGCGAGCTACAGCGTTCATCCGCATTTTTTTGGCGGTCGACGCATTTATATTTAGCGCTGCCAAAAGCGATTTTTATTGTTTATATGTTTCGTGCTTTGCTATTGGTGTTAGATGATAGTCGGTTTGAGACCCTTCTACATGCCAATCAGGACGAGCTTACTCAGCTTAAAAATCGCCGTTACGGTCTGAAAAAGATGAAGTATGCCTTGGCAACGGTGAGAGAATATCAAGACTTAAGCGTCATGCTGTTAGATTTGGATTGGTTCAAACAGATTAACGATAGTTTAGGACATAACGTTGGTGATGAAATATTAGTTGCCACCGCGCAAAGAATACAAAGCAATATTAAAGCTGTCTCTTATACACATCTCCGA
>CAJXUF010000093.1 GCA_913061175.1 uncultured Psychrobacter sp. | reverse complement strand
GGTAATCATAAGCGAAAACTTAGTCCATAGTCTAAAACGATACCAGACGTCCTGTTTGGTATATCGGTAGCATGAACATTTGTATCACTCAATAAAGCCTTCAATCGTCTATTTCCTTTATAGTGAAATAGGGATGAAAGCTCTGTGAAGACAATACATGATCATAACTACTAGTAAGAGTATTAACGCTGACCTTAGACTCCTTAACAACACGTTAATGTCTTATTCGAATTACCAAAGTGGCGACTGGCTACCAAGGTGTATGCTAAAACCGTTTCATCGAAATCAATCGCTACAGCACATGGCTAAAAGAGACTGGTTTAAATACAAATGGCTTTATCACACGTTTCATTGAAATTTAAAACTTGTAACACCAGTATGTTTGACCATCTCTCGTTCACTAATACCGTTTACAGATATTCGATAGAATAAGAGTGTGGCCAAATAACGATCTATTAAGGTAGATGATATACTGGTTAAAAGACAAACTAGCTAAGCAACTGATAAGCAAACTTCACTTATTATAAGCTGCTATAGTTTTAATCGTAACGGTTTTAATATAGTTAGCTAGTGATAGGGACTTGCAAGACATCTAATAGAGGTTAAATACCGCAGGATCGATGGTTTAGAGTCTATTGGTTGAGATTTTTTCAGATAGTCCTTTTTAGCAATTTCTTGGCCAATATTTTATTGGCGTATTGAGCGATTGCTCGATCCATCCTGATTACCATGCTGTATTAGTGAGTTGTAACAACTCAACAAAAAGCGTAACACATGGTTACTATCACATAGAAACAAATAAAAATTTACCTAGGATTATACGCTAAATTGACCTAAAATTGCCAGTCAGTAATAGAATTTAACGATTGTTGGTAGTGTTTCTACGTACTAAAACTTATGGTTATGATTGTCTAGTTTCTGTCTTTCTTATTTATATTCAAACAGATTGCTAACTTAGCAGTATCTTGGTTTTCGATCTGTCCATAATTTATGCTACTTTTAAGCAGCGTTTTCTCTCGTTATTTGATGCTTCGATAACGTTTCATTCTCAAAATTTTAATTTACTAAATTTATTGCCAATCTTGTGCTTTATAAGGAATGCTATATGTGTGCTGTGCCCGTCATTATCCCGGCTATTGATTTAAAAGATGGTAAGTGTGTACGTTTAAAACAAGGCCGTATGGAAGATGATACGGTGTTCTCTGATGACCCAGTTGCTATGGCAGCGCGTTGGGTAGATGAAGGCGCGCGTCGCTTACATTTGGTCGATTTGAATGGTGCTTTTGATGGCGTGCCAGTACATAGACAAGTGGTCAACGATATTACCAAAGCCTACCCGAACCTGCCTATTCAATTGGGCGGCGGTGTACGCAACATGAACACCATCGAGCAGTATATTACCGCAGGTTTGACGTATATTATTATCGGTACAAAAGCCGTTGAAGATCCTGATTTTGTCGCGGAAGCTTGTCGCGAATTTGCAGGGCATATCATCGTCGGTATCGATGCCAAAGATGGTATGGTAGCCACTCATGGCTGGGCAAACGTGACAGATACCAAAGCGACCGAGCTTGCTAAGCGCTTTGCAGACGTTGGCGTGTCATCAATCGTTTATACTGATATTGCCCGCGATGGCATGATGCAAGGCGTTAACGTCGAACAAACTGTTAATTTGGCGCGTGAAGGCGGACTACCCGTGATTGCATCAGGTGGCGTTACCGATATGAAAGATATCGAGCTGTTGAAGCCGTATGGTGATTGTATCGAAGGTATTATTACTGGTCGTGCTATCTATGAAGGCACATTGAACTTGAGCGAAGCGCAGCTTTACTTAGATAGCTAAATAAAGCCAAGCAGCTAATTATCAGCAATCAGCTAAGCGAGAAAAATCCGTAAAAAATAAAGGATGCTTATGGCCACTTACATTGACCGTTCAATAATACGCAGTTCTACAAAAGCGTGGGGTCAAATGGTGTTGCTACTAAGCATCTTTTTTGCGTTTTCAGCGCATGCTGCCAGTGAAGAAATTTCTGGTATCGCAGCAGCGCTAGGTGTAGAGACAACTGAAGGTGTAGATACAACAGAGGCAAGCGTATCTAACGATAATTCTGCCACATCAGAAAATGAGGCATCAACAGGTGATACCACAGAACCCGCCAGCTCATTGCCAACGCCTGATCCACCGCCAGTAATCAGTGGCGAAAGCACTAATAATGCTCAAATCGAGACCACACCCACTCCGCAAAAAGACAACGATATTCGTCAACGTATCAGCGGTATTTTCTCTGAAATCGAAGGCTTACAAGCCGTCAATGTTAGTGTCACCCAAGGGGTCGTTACCCTAACGGGAGAAACAGCCAACGAAAAAAAAGCACAGCAAGCGATCAACTTAACCAACCGACTAACAGATGTCGTCACTGTAGAAGACAGAATTAACCGCACGCTAGATGTTCAAGAGAATGTTTCAACGGTCTATCAAGGTTTAAAAGCACAGGTGACTAATCTTGTGAAGGCGCTACCGCTACTATTAGTTGGCATCGTTATATTTGCCTTGGTAGCATGGTTTGGCAGTTGGTTATCTAATCGCAAAAAGATGTGGCAACGTCTAACACCCAATCCATTTGTCGCTGAGCTGTTGTCACAAACGGTCAAAGTTATCTTTATTATCTTTGGTCTGATTTTAGGGCTAAGTCTGATAGGTGCAGAGACGATTTTAGGCACATTGCTTGGTGGGGCAGGTGTCATTGGTATTGCGGTTGGTTTCGCAGTCAAAGATACCATTGAAAATTATATCGCTTCACTAATGCTGAGCATTCGCCAACCTTTTCGTGCCCGTGATCATATCGTGATTAATGGACAAGAGGGCATCGTGGTTCGTTTGACCTCGCGCGCGACGATACTGATGACACTGGATGGTAATCAGCTGCGCATTCCTAATGCTGAAGTCTTTAAAGGTACCATTCTAAACTACACCAAAAACCCTGAGCGTCGATTTACTTTTGAATTGGGCGTTGACGCCAATGATGATCCATTAGCAGCAATAAAAGTCGGATTGGATGCGATACATACGCTGGCGTTTGTCTTGAATGAACCAAAGGCAATTGCGGTCATTACCAATGTGGGTGATTCTAATATTGTTTTGGAATTTCAGGTTTGGGTAGATCAATCAGAGACTGACTTTGCCAAAGCACGCAGTATCGCCATTCGTGAGACCAAGCACGCACTAGAAGACAAAGGCTTTAGCTTACCTGAGCCTATCTATCGTCTGCGCTTTAACAACAAGTTAGAAAAAGCCTTTGAACACATGCAAAGCAGTGTCAGCAATGCTAATAATGTTCAATCTGATATAACGATTACTCCGACTATCCCTAAACCTGCTGAAATAAATCAGGTCAGCGAGAGTCATACGGATGACCAAGATAAAAAACAAGCCAAGGCTCGAGCCAAAACCATTCTGCAAGGTCGCAGTGCTAATGAGGTTCTCGACGCCCGTCCTGACGATAAGCTGATGGAAAAGGTTGAGCAAGAGATTGCTCAAAGCTCAGATGAGACGGATTTATTGAATAATAATAGCCCTCAAGAATAGGTACTAGACGTTAAATAATATTTAGGCATAAAAAGTGCAACAGAATCTATATTTGGTGGTTATTCAAATACGGGGCTTTTTATGGAAATGAAACACGTTATTATCTTCGCAGTAATTGGTATCGTGGCACTGCTTGGCTTTAACATTATTAATGGCAATAGTCGCGAACAAAATAGAGAGATTGCAACCAGTAGTGTAGCGGCTGAACAGCCTGATTCTACAGTAGCTACCTCTGATACAGATATAACTAGCCAGCCACTTAGCCAACAGCCGAAAGCTATCCTAGATAGTGCGACCAGTAAAATTGACCAAGCGCAGCAAGCCGAGCAAGACCGTGTAGAGCAATTGGACGATGCGCAATAGGCACAATAAATGGCTATATCATCTATAACTCAAAAGTACATAGCATAAAAAAGGCTAACGATTACGTTAGCCTTTTTTATTGTATTACAACATCAGTATCTAGGTATCAGTCTAAGCTTAGCTCTTTTTGGCAGCACCTCTGCGGTTACTACTTCTTTTCGCTGGGGCTTTCTTAGGCTGCTCTTTCTTCGGTTGACCTTTTTTGCTTTGGTTCATTGCACTAGATTGCAATTTAGCCTTCAAATCAAAGTCAATTTGTAGCAGGTCCATGTTGACACCCGCAACCTTCACTTTAACCGAATCGCCCAGTCCAAATAGCGTGCCTTTATCTTTACCGATAAGCTGCTGTTGCTGCTCATCGTAGACGAAGAAGTCATCGCCAACGTTTGAGATATGAACCAAACCATCGATATATAAGTCAGTTAATGTGACGAATAGACCAAAGCTAGTAACCGTAGTCACAACGCCTTCGAACTCTTCACCGACATGATCGGTCATATAGTGACACTTGAGCCAAGACTCTACATAACGTGATGCTTTTTCTGCACGGCGTTCTGTATCTGATGTTTGTGTACCAGCACCTTCAAGAGAAAAGTCCATAACAGGCTGTTGGCTGTTGGTGACTTTTGCCTTAATCGCACGATGCAGCATCAAATCTGGATAACGGCGAATCGGCGAGGTAAAGTGGCTATATTCGTCATATGCTAAGCCAAAGTGACCAATATTGTCAGGTGCATAGTTTGCTTGCATCATTGAACGCAGCAGCATGCTATGAATACTGATGGCATCTGGTCTATCTTTAGTCGCTTCGATAATGCGTTGATAATCCGCTTGCGTTGGATTTTCTTCTGGGAATGGTAAGCCAAAGTTTTTCGCATATTCATGAATACGCATCGACTTCTCATTATCAGGCTTATCATGGTTACGATATAAAACTGGTAACTCATGTTTAAGCGCGAAGTTTGCAGCACAAGTATTGGCAAGGAGCATACACTCTTCGATTAGCTTCTGAGAGTCGCCACGAGTGCGCGGTAAAATCGCTTCGATTCCGCCTTTCTCGTTGAACTTGATATACGTCTCAACCGTTTCAAATTCCATTGCATGACGTTCTTCACGCTTTTTAAGCAGTAGCTCATACAGTTGATGTAAGGTATCAACAGATTTTTTAACGTCTTTATTACCCGTTAATGATTTAGGTAATCTCTTATCATTCGGGTTCACAAGATAATCATTTACTTGATTATAGGTGAGACGGGCTTGTGAGTGCATCACTGATGGATAAAACTCATATCCAGTCACTTTACCGGCACGCGATATCTTGATATCAGCAACCATACATAAGCGATCTAGATTAGGGTTCAATGAACATAGACCGTTAGATAGCACTTCAGGCAACATCGGAATCACGCGATGCGGGAAGTATACCGAAGTACCACGCTCATAGGCATCTTGGTCAAGTGGTGAATTCGGTGTCACGTAATAGCTGACATCCGCAATCGCAACCACGACACGGTAGTTACCACCAGAGCGCTTTTCAGCGAATACAGCATCATCAAAGTCACGAGCATCTTCACCGTCGATAGTGACAAGCGGTAGATGACGTATGTCTGTACGACCTTTTATGTCTTTTTCAGTTGGTTCTTGATAATCGTCAGCTTGCTTAAGCGCAGCTTCACTAAAATCTGATGGAATATCATAGTTGAGCAGGGTAGTCTCAATAATCAATTCACGATCATTGTCATCAGACAGCACTTCAGTGATTTTACCAGTGGCAAATTCGTGCTGGTTTGGCCAGTCAATGATATCGACTTTGACAGGAGCACCTTGCTTAATATTTAGCGCCTGAACATTGTCATCAGTAACCGTAATCGGTTGATGATTGTTTGGGCTACCAAGCTCAACACAATAGCCGTCTTCATCACGAGCAAGTGTACCAATAAAGTTGTTTTGACGACGTTCGACAACATCGACGATACGGCCTTCAGTACGTCCACGATTGTCTGTCGAAGTGCCGACGGCTGCTACTGTATCGCCATTGAATACCCAGCGCATTTGTTTTTCATGTAAAAACAAATCTGGCATATCACTTAGCACCACAAAACCAAAACCTTTTGGATGTGCAGATACTGTACCTGAGACGATGTCTTGCTTGGTCACTGTGCGATAGCGATAAGGACGACCATCACGATTTACTTGTCCATCACGCGCCATTGCTTTTAGGCGATTGCCCAAAGCATCAAACTGATCAGGGTCATCAATGTTAAAGGCTTTTGCCAATTGTTGATGCGTGACTTCCCCATGCTCATTAATCGTGCTGAGTATCAGCTCACGACTAGGAATCGGGTTGTCATATTTTTTTGCCTCACTTGAGGCGTTTGGATCATTCCAACTCATAAATTACCGTATCTATTTTTAAAATTATTAATAGTGGCTATCTTAACACGAACGACGTTGCAATATCTTGCGTCAATTGTCTTATGTGTATTCGGTAGCAGGAAGCGGTCAGTTTTCTGGCGACCGCTATAGGGATAAATCAAATATCGATATCGACATTGCTCGATTGGTTAGTGATTTTTTTACTATCCAGCTCTTTTGAGACTTCTAACACCGTAGTCTGATTTGATTTATCCAGGTATTTTTGTGCTTTATCTACTTCAGTGGTCAGTGTATTGACCGTTTGCTTCATATTCTCTAGCGCTTCAACTTTATAATTGCTAATCATATCCATAGTGTCATAGACATTATTGAAGGCATTTTGCAGTTTATCAAGCTCAATACTACTGCTAGTCGCCTGCTCGTGAATCTCACCTGACTGACGTTTAAGCATCGCTGAAGTTGATTCAATCAAACTACTGGTGGTTTTATTCAACGCAGTGATTTGATCAAGTACCAGTTTTTGATTGGTCATTGCTTGGGCAACAACAACAGCCGTGCGTAAAGCTGACACTGTGGTCGTGGTTGCGCGATCGACCCCTTTGATCAGCTCTAAGTTATTGCGGCGAATGGTATCAAGCGCCAAATAGCCTTGTACATTCACTGCTAACTGAGTTAAAAAATCAGTGTTTTTTTGACGGACATAGAACAACATCTCTTCTTTAATGATGCGCGCTTTTTCTGGATCTGTTGCTTCTATCGCATAGACCTTTTGCTCAAGTTGCTCATCAATCTTTTTGCCAACGTAGACATACTGACGAATAGACTGCATCAGCTCCCACATATTTACTTTTTCTTGCTCAATCATCGCATTGTCTTTAAGCAATTCATCTTTACCATTATAGAGACTAGTAACGACCGCATTAATATGTGATTGTGCCGACTCATACTGACGAAAATAATCTTGTACTTTATTACCGAATGGAATGAGACCGAACAGCTTGCGTGAGCTGGTCAGCTCTTTTTTGCTCGGATCTAAGTCTTCAACAATACCACGTAGTTCCGTTAGCGATTTAGCAATAGGAGAGTTGTCGAATAAGCTGTCATTCAGACTTTTTGCGGGCAAATCTAACATTCGGTTAGATACTTGTGCAGATTCACGAATCTCTTTGGTACCTAGATTATGAATAGACTGCACATTCTGTCGAAACTCATCGCTATGCACAGAGTTGGTAAGCACATGATCAACAAAAGCATCAACCTTGGCATCGAGCTCAGGAATTTGGCTTTCATCCAATTTGACCATCTGATCTGCTTCACTTTTCTGTATTTCTTTGACAGGTTCAGGTGCTGTTAGAGAAATACTGGGAGTTGTAGCGTTTTCTGGTGGCGTCAATTCTTGCATGAAATATCCTCTGATATCGGAGAAGGGAAGTGTCTTTTGTCAACGACTCTGACAGTCGTGATATACATTGTTTTTATTTATACACTTAGCTTTTATACGTTTATAAGGTGTCTTTAGCTCGTACTAATTTTTATCAAATAAACATTAGTTACTGCTAAATACCGACTAGTAAATATAACTAGACCTTTAGATTACCGTGTAATCAGAAAGTTGAGAAGGTGGATTTTGTAAAATAGCGTCAGTCAATGATGCTAGGCTATTTATGTTCAGTATAGCTATGTTCATTACAGCGGTTTTTGAGTCCAAATAATAAAAAACCATCAATATCCCGCAGCATATTGATGGTTAGAGTTATAAATAGCTATATAGACTAAAAGCCACCACTCAAAGCAATCCAATAGACAGATTACTTTTTCTTAGTGGGTCCAAGCAGCATACCCATCTGACGACCTTCCATCTTAGGGTACTGTTCGACGTTTGAGATATCAGCAGTATCTTCAATGATACGATCAAGTTGTTTGCGACCGATATCTTGGTGCGCCATTTCACGTCCGCGGAAACGGATGCTAATTTTAACTTTGTCTTGATCTTCCAAGAAGCTCACGATTTTCCTCAGTTTAACCTGATAATCGGCCTCTTCGGTACTAGGACGTAGCTTCATCTCTTTAAGCTGAGTCTGCTTTTGGTTTTTCTTAGCTTCTTTAGCCTTTTGCTTTTGATCATAGAGGAAATGCTTATAATCCATGATCTTACATACTGGCGGCTTAGCTTCAGGAACTAATTCAACCAAATCTAGATTTTCATCACGTGCCGCTTTCATCGCGGTTGCGATATCAACCACGCCCATTTGCTCGCCATCTTCTTTAACGAGACGGACTTCTTTGACATTGATATCTTCGTTGATGTTCAAACGGTTGGACTGTTTAATAGGTATTACTCCTCATCTGTTTTTGGGGTCTGTCGGCCTTTTTTACTGACAGCGGTCTGTACTAATGTAATAAATTCAGAAACACTCATCACGCCAAGGTTCTCACCTTCGCGAGTTCGGACGTTGACACTGCCCGATTCGACTTCTTTATCCCCTAATACTAGCATATAGGGAATACGTTCTAATGTTTTCTCTCGTATCTTAAATCCAATCTTTTCGTTACGCAAGTCGCTAATAGCGCGCAAACCTGCATTTTTAAGCTCGCTAACCACGTTTTCACATGCATCAGCTTGTTTATCAGTGATATTCATGACCACAACTTGCTGCGGTGCTAGCCATACTGGCATCCAACCTGCATAGTTTTCGATCAAGATACCGATGAAGCGCTCGAACGAACCTAAGATTGCACGGTGCAACATAATAGGTACTTCACGATCGTTTTGCTCATTGACGAACTCTGCATCTAGTCGTTCAGGCATGTTCGGATCAACCTGAATAGTGCCACACTGCCAAATGCGTCCTAATGAATCCTTTAGACTGAACTCAATCTTCGGACCATAGAATGCACCTTCACCAGGTAGGTAGTCCCAGTCTAGCCCTGAGCTATAAAGCGCATCTGCTAGCGCTTTTTCTGCAAAGTCCCAAGACTCATCACTACCAACGCGTTTTTCAGGACGGGTAGAGAGCTTCATAATAATATTATCGAAGCCAAAATCTTCATAGACAGCAAGCGTTAGCTTAATAAAGTCAGCAACTTCTTGTTGAATCTGTGCCTGCGTACAAAAGATATGCGCATCATCTTGAGTAAAGCCACGCACACGCATCAAACCATGTAGTGAACCTGATGGCTCATTACGATGACAAGAACCAAACTCAGCCATACGCAATGGCAAGTCACGGTAAGACTTTAGGCCTTGGTTAAACACTTGCACATGACAAGGGCAGTTCATCGGTTTTACCGCATAATCACGGTTTTCACTAGAAGTCGTGAACATATTGGTTGCATAGTTACCCCAATGTCCTGAGCGCTCCCACAAACTACGATCGACGATTTGAGGTGTTTTAATCTCTTCATAGCCATTGTCGTATTGTACTTTGCGCATATATTGCTCAAGTACTTGATAAATCGTCCAACCATTAGCATGCCAGAACACCATACCTGGCGCCTGCTCCTGCATATGAAATAGGTTTAACGCTTTACCAATTTTACGATGGTCACGTTTTTCTGCTTCTTCGATGCGCTGGATATAAGCTTTTAACTGTTTCTTATCAGCCCACGCAGTACCATAGATACGCTGTAACTGCTCATTTTTCGCATCGCCGCGCCAATAAGCACCTGACATCTTGGTCAGTTTAAATACTTTCAAAAAGCGTGTGTTTGGCACATGCGGGCCACGGCACATATCCACATATTCTTGGTGATGATACAGACCAAAGGCTTCCTCACCTGGCATATCATTAATAAGCTTTAACTTATAGTCTTCGTTACGTGATTCAAATATCTCAATCGCTTCGGCACGTGGCGTCATTTTTTTGATAACATCATAATCTTGCTTGATCAGCTCCATCATGCGTTTTTCAATCGCTTCCATATGCTCAGGCGTAAATGGCGTTTCACTAAAGATATCGTAATAAAAACCATCATCAATAACAGGACCAATGACCATCTTCACATCAGGGTAAAGCTGTTTAACAGCATGACCTAATAGGTGAGCACATGAGTGACGGATAATATCGACACCGTCGTCGTCTTTTGGCGTTACGATTTCAACATTGGCATCAGTAACGATAGGATCATGTGCATCTACTAGATGACCATTTACACGCCCAGCAACCGTCGCTTTAGCGAGTCCTGTCCCAATACTTTGCGCCACTTCCATGACTGTTGTATGACCTTCAAAGTCTTTTACACTACCATCGGGTAAAGTAATCGCTACCATAATCTATTCGCCTATTATTGGGTCCGTTGGCAGTGATGACTGCAACCATCAATCATATAACCGTGAGACCACATCAATTATATCTAATCATCGTGATATGTTGTGAAAGGGACGCATTACCTAGAGTCTTACTATGACTATATATGCTAGGACCAATGTAAGGCCTAAAGCTAGTTAATCAATAGCATTGCAGCAAAACGCATTTCGCTATAGAAGTAATATAACAGCCAACATATATAAGTAATGCAGCAAAATACCTATTATAGCAAAAACCGTCTCTCAACACTAGATATCAAGGGATTGCGCGACGACTAATATAAGAGCCGTATCTTATGATAAAGGTAGTATCAGATACTACACTATATAGGACAATATATTGAAAGCATCATATAACCCCGAATAACTTAGCTTCTATATAGTGCTAATTATATGAATATCAACATTGAGAGATATGAGAGACAATTTACTTAGAAGGGACATGCAAGAAGAGCAGGATGAATAAGCCCATTTATTATGATTAAATAAAGCCTACCTTTATTAAAAATTAGTGAATTAAATCGTATTACACACTAGTATTAAAGAAAATAAATAACGTTGGATTTATAACCTATTGAAAGAAATAAAGATTTATTCATCTACTAAAATAAGTTGAAAAACATTAATA
>CAJXUF010000092.1 GCA_913061175.1 uncultured Psychrobacter sp. | reverse complement strand
CATATCGTCGGCAGCGTCAGATGTGTATAAGAGACAGGTTGATAAACCTGCAGGCCTATTAAGCGTCGATGGTAAAACACTCAAAGTCAGTCTGCTTGCTCGTCTTGAGCGTGCCAATCCAGCTGTCAAATTGATTCATCGTTTAGATATGGACACGTCGGGACTGCTTATTTTTGCAAAAAATGCAGCAGCGCAAACCAATATCAGTAAGCAATTTATCGAGCGTCTACCGCAAAAGAAATACCAAGCACGTGTCTTTGGTAAATGGGAGCAGGTCGGTGCAACTGGTGAGATATCAGTGCCAGTGCGCTATGAGCCAAGTACCAAACCGCGTCATATCGTTGATCACGACTGGTCAAAGCATGCGCTGACGTTATATGAAGTTGTGGCTCATGAAACCTGTAATGGTGAGGCAGTTACTCGGGTCATGCTAAAGCCAGTCACAGGCC
The DNA here is from genome assembly GCA_913061175.1 of uncultured Psychrobacter sp. Classification (GTDB taxonomy): domain Bacteria; phylum Pseudomonadota; class Gammaproteobacteria; order Pseudomonadales; family Moraxellaceae; genus Psychrobacter. The sequence continues at coordinate 10,856 of CAJXUF010000092.1, read as the reverse complement.
GCAGTCATCAGCTACGCGTACATATGGTGCATGTCGATCATGTGATGATTGGCGATCCGATTTATGCTGAAGGTGCGGCATTAGAGATAGCCCCAAGGCTCAACTTACATGCACAGCAATTGCGTTTAAAGCATCCGGTACTGGGTGCTTGGATGGACTGGGAGAGTCCTTGCCCATTTTAAGAAGTAGATTTTGCCGCTTACTGTTAATAGATGCGATAAACGGCTCTAAAGCCAGCTATAAAATGCCAGTCATGCAAACACAAGGATGAAAGTATGCTTGATATCACCATGACCAAACAGGCCATTAAAAACCGCCTTAAAGGTAAAAAGTCAAAGACGGATAAAGTAGCCGACTATGAAGTATTGATCATCGGTGCGGGTATTGCAGGTATTGGTATGGCTTGCCGTTTACAGCAACAGCAGCATAAAGGTCTATTCGGCCATAGAGTTCCCAAAAAGCAAAAGCAGGTAAGTTCGACTAATAAGCATAAACCTCCACAACGCTTTGCTATCTTAGAAAAGCGTGCTGATTTGGGTGGTACATGGGATTTATTTACCTATCCGGGGATTCGCTCTGACTCTGACGCCTTGACCTTTGGTTATAATTTTAGGCCGTGGCTTGATTATAGAATGCTGGCAGCAGGCGATGATATCAAACGCTATATCGCTGATACGGCACGCGAGTTTGGGGTGACCGAACATATCCATTATCAGCATGAAGTTCAGCAGATATCATGGTCTAGTGAGGATCAACAGTGGTCAGCAACCATCAAAAATCATGCAAACGGTGAGATGTTTGTTAAGACTGCTAAGTTTATCGTAGGTGCAACTGGCTATTATAACTATGAGCAAGGCTATCGCCCTCATTTTGATGGAGAGGAGGATTTTCACGGTCAAATCGTCCATCCACAGCACTGGAATAATCTAGACTATGATGATAAAAAAGTCGTCGTTATTGGTAGCGGTGCCACGGCGATGACGTTGCTACCTGCACTAGTAGACAAAGACAGTGCTCAGTGTGCACGTCATGTCACGATGTTACAGCGTACGCCGACCTATGTGGCGAGCGTGCCGGGTGATGACCATGCTATTGACTGGCTATCAGGCAAGTTTTCTCCATTATCAAAAGAGCAGGCCTATACGCTACTGCGCGTGCGCAACGTGTTACGGCAACAAGGCCTGTACAAAGTTGCGACTCACGCACCCAAGGTGATGAAAGCAGTCTTAAAAAATGGGGTGAAAAAAGAGTTAAAAGGTAGCGGCGTTGATAGCAAGCATTTTATGCCTGACTATAATCCATGGGATCAACGAGTATGTGCGGTACCTGACGGTGATTTATTCAAAGCCCTGCAGGACAAACGCGCAACAGTGATGACCGATCAAATCAGCCACTTTACTGAAACAGGAGTTATGCTGCAATCTGGCCAGCACCTCGACGCTGATATCATCGTTACCGCCACTGGTTTAAAGCTACAGATGCTAGGCGGGGCTGCGGTATATATCGACGGTCAATCTGTCGATATTGGCACGCGTATGACCTACAAAGCGGTCATGATAGAAGGCATACCTAATCTGGCGGCACTGTTTGGCTATACCAATGCCTCGTGGACACTAAAAATCGATTTGGCTTGTCAATATGTAGTGAGGCTGTTGGGGTATATGCATAAAAATCGTTATCAAGTCGCATTACCACAAGCACAGACTGCCGATATGACAGCCTGTGCTCAAGCAGATACCGTGATGGGTTCGCTATCGTCTGGTTATGTCAGACGCGGCAAAGACGAGCTACCTAAGCAAGGCGATCGCTATCCTTGGTTAGTGACCAATAACTATTTAAGCGATCGAATTATGCTTAAGTATCGCAAGATAAAAGACGACTGGTTACGGTTTAGTCGTTAGTATCTTGGTAATTACTGATGATGGTTGTCGATGAAGTCAGCGACTTGCTTGCTTAACATCTGCCACAAGGTCTCTTGGGCGCTTTTGCTGCCCCATGCATTGTGCGGACTAAAGATAACTCGCGGATGGTCGCTGATACTGAGCAAAGGGTCATTATCGGCGATCGGTTCTTGTTCAAACACATCGCTAGCATAGCCGATGATTTGCTCATTATTAACCGCGTCAGTTAATGCCTGGCTATCAACGATGCCGCCACGGGCGACGTTGACAATGAGCGGTTTTTTAACCATTTTTGCCAGAGTATCTTTATTAATAAGATGCTCAGTTTGTTCATTCAATGGACAGTGCAGACTGATCACATCCGCACGCGCTAATACTTCATCAAACGCGGTATAGTCGTCGCTGCGTGGTTCACGTCCTTGGTGCTCTGCCCACAGTACGGTCATACCAAAGGCACGAGCGATTTCGGTTACGCGCTTGCCGATGGTGCCAATACCGATGATACCTAGTGTCTTATCTTCCAAATCAATCAACGGAATATCCAGCAGACAAAAATTACCGTTTGCCAGCCACGTGCCATCAGCGACTTTTTGATGGTAATGGATGCCTGCGCGCATTGCATTTAATATAAGCATAAAGGTATGCTCGGGCACGCTTTTGACCGCATAACCAGCGACATTGAACAGCGCAACACCGTGCTTATCGCAAGCGGCTTGATCGACGTTATTCATGCCAGTGGCAGTCAGTTGGATCAGCTTAAGCTTCGGTAGTTGCTCTATTACTTCTGCACCGATTTGCACTTTATTGGTGATAATAATGTCAGCATCTTTGCAGCGTTCAATGATGACAGCCGTGTCTTTTGGCGTGTCGTTATAAGTGATGTAATCGCTCACACCTATTGGCTCTGGCAGGTCAATACCTTCAGAAAAAGTACCTTTATCTAAAAAAACGGCTTGCATGGCTAGTCCTTACTTATTGTTGTCTTATAGATAGTTAGCGGATAAATGGCTATCGCATGAATCCTTATCGGCTTAATGTAGCACGTTGATATTTTTAGTCAAAAAGAAGCAAGCAGTAAAAAGGAATTTTCACTCTGTTTTTAGCGTGAAAGCAGTATCTATAAAATGGATGTTATTTTAAACAAAGAAAAGACCTCTATTTTAATATCGAAGTAGAGGTAGAGGTCTTATAGTTAGATAGTGAGCTTTTTCGTTGATGCAGCTTGTATCACAAATGCTATCAAGCCAACTTTGCAAACACTGCTAATAACAAATGCTAAAAAGAAAAACGCTTGCGCAATTTACCAATAAAACTGCGTACGCGATTACTCAAATCAATACGCACATCATTGTCAGGGTCGTGCTCGACTTCATAACGTTTTACTAAGTCAGGACTCGCTTTGAGTTTAGTATGATGTTGAAAAGCACGATTAACACTAATCTCTAGCAAGCTTGCGCGCATCGGCTTCGGCAAGCATCGATAGACCTGACCCTTGTTAATTAAATCAATCAACAAACCTGCATCTTGAAACTCAGTTTGCACCAAAACGACCAAATGCGGTGCATCTTGCTTTAAAGTGAAGATTATTGGTGCGATGTTTTCGCCACTAACATTGATGTCAGTAATACACACACCAATGTCGTAGTTTGCCAGATAGTCATAAGCCTCCTCTAAACCTTCAGCATGCAGTACCTTATAATTATTGGAGAACTGCTTACGAATTTGTTCGATTAGCTCATTTGTTTCATCGATAACCAACAGGGTTTGCTTATTGTCTGAGCTATCAATCTGATCGGCGTCTTCATCTGGATTGTAAGTCAACGCGATTTCAGTGGCACGCCCAACCACAGCGATAAGTTCTTCAGACTTGCAGGGCTTGGTTAAATAACGATAAATCTCTCCATCGTTGATAGAACCAATAATGGCATTCAAATCGGCATAGCCCGTTAATAAAATACGCATGGTAGACGGTGATATGTCTTTTACTTCACGTAAGATATCGACACCGACACGCTCAGGCATACGTTGGTCACTGACTGCTACGTATACATGGTTGTTTTTAATGTAGTCGATATACTCAGTGGGGTCGGTCGTGATAAAAACGTCATGAGTTTTACGAAATAGGAGTTTCATAGAACGTAAAATGCGTTGTTCATCGTCAATAAACGCAATTTTCGGTTTAGGTCCAGTACTTAGAGCAGAGGGTTGTATGTTGTCTTTAACTTCATTCATGATCGTATCCTTACGATGAATAATAGAGGCTAGATTGTAAGTATTATGTCTGTTGTCAGCACAGCGCATAACTGAGCTGCGCCGACAATATAATAAGCGTGTTGCTTATGCCGACATACTTTGTTCCGTTAAATTATTGTTGATGGGTAGGGTTAAAGTAAACACCGTGCCAACACCTTCAGTAGATGTGGCGGTAATCGTACCATTGTGTTGTTCCATGATTTGCTGACTGATTGCCATGCCGAGGCCAGTGCCTTCACCTGCCGCTTTCGTAGTAAAGAAGGGCTCAAATATCTGATCCAATACTGCTTGGCTCATGCCTTTACCATTATCAGTTACTTCAATGTAGACGTTGGTTTCATCAGCGTAGGTACGCACCTCAATCTTGTCATCAGGATTGCCCTCCATTGCTTGCGAAGCATTGTTCAATAGGTTAACTAATACCTGATTGATTTGCGATGGTGAGCATTTGATTTCAGGCGTTGACCCAAAGTTGGTGACAATATCTTGATGTCTGATAGAGTTCCCAGCAATTTTGAGAGAAGATTCTATACATTCGCGTACATCAATGGTCTTCACTTTTGACTCATCAAGACGTGCAAAGTTACGTAAGTTGAGTACCATCTCGGTAATCTGTTCTACCCCAAACAAAGAGTCTTTTATCAGCTCTTTTAGCTCAGATGATAAGTCATCTTCTTCGATTTCATCCGAAGCACGGACAATATCTGCTAGCAGTTTATCTATTTTGTCATCGGCAGCCGATTCAGATTGAACGCCTTTTAACCCTTGTACCAACTCAATCAGCTCTTCGTATTGCTCAGTCAATTGACCGATGATTTCGAGGTTATTTTGTACATAAGATAAAGGTGTATTTACTTCATGAGCAACGCCTGCAACCATCTGACCAAGTGTGGCCATTTTTTCAGAACGGATCAGCTGTAGCTGAGAGTTTTTCAGCTCTTTTAGTGTGTCTTGTAGTTCAGCGGTGCGTTCTTCGACTTTAACCTCTAGCTGTTGATTGATATTGGCAAGCTTACCTTCGTTAGATTGGATACGATGGAGTAGCTCACTGATAGAGTGGTTTACTAGGCCAATTTCATTACGTCCGCCTGAAAATTTGACGTCACTAAGCTTATTATATTGCTTATCATCGATTAGTTTTTCTGCGAGAGAGATTTTGTCTGTGGTCTTTTTCAATGGTTTGAATGCTAAGAATGTCAGCATGAAATAGATCAGTGCAGCGGTTATAAACAGCGCTAGCATGATTAAGTTGATTAGGTTTTTGCTCAAGTTATCTGCGATAGCATTAACGGCAGCATCTGGTTGAACTACGATTAGTTTCCAGTAGGTCTCAGGAATCTGGAAAACATATGCCTGACTACCATTGTAGTAGCTGTCATTGGTTAGATCGAAACTTTGTAGCAAGCGACTGTCCATCGTGCTTGTATTGCTTGCATTAGCATTCAAATAAGCAGCATAGTTGATAAGCTCAGAATTACTAACAGCAGTGGCCTCATTTTTATCAAGTGTTGCAATGACTTGTTGTATTTCAGGAGGCATTTTTGCGGCAATTTGTTTGATAATCTCACTATGCTGAGCATCTAAAAAATCTAAGATAGGTTGCCACGCAGGGTCTGAATCAATGACTTGTTTGATATCCAGTGGGACACCAGTCTCTTCGTCAATATAGTTTAAGCGCTCAGGGTTAGATGAAGCGATAACCTTATTACTGTTATCAATCAATAAAATATAACCTGAGCCAGAGCTTTCACTCAGCTTAACGATGTTTTCTTGTAGCTGGTTGAGTGTAAAGTTAACGGTACTTGCACCCCAAAACTGATTGTCACGTTCAATGGCGACACCGCAGCTCATTGCCAATTCACCTTTGGTTTGAGTGGGGCTTACATCAGCCCATATACAGCCATTAGGTCTGAGTAGTTTTACTTTGTTAAACCAGTTTTCATTGTAATAAGGATTAGCAGGGTTTGGATCCGTTAATATTGCTCGGTAATCGCCATCTTGGCGCACCATCAAAAAGGGATGAGTCGCCGTACTGTCTCCGAGCGCACCATTATCAGGCCAAATACCACCACTACCTAATAAGCTATAATCGCGCTTATCAAAAGCGTTAGCCGTACTGGTCTGCAAAATATTTTCTTCGATTGGCAGTGTTTGAGCGCTTTGCTGCAGTTGCAACGCGCTACGCATGACGCGATTGACATCAGCCGAGATGCTGTTGACGGCGGTATTCCCTCGTTGAGCCACTAGTTTTCCTGACTCAAGTCTGATTTTTTCATAGCCTTCTTTTTCGACAATGTAAACCACAACGGCAACAACAACGGCAAAAGCAAGAAACAAAATAATGGTAACTTGGGTACTGACTTGGTTAAATAAGCCAACTTTTTTGGAGGCACTCATAAATGTATTCATCCTTGAATTGTATAAAAAGAGCTGCGATTATTAATGCTGAATAATTTGATGTCTAAATGTCTGAATAAATAGCACAACGATGTGAAGCCATTACTTCTAAGGAAGGGCGCAATCCATAAACCCATCCGCTTATCTACAAACTAAGTCCCTATAACAAGTATTAAAATTCGTCTACTTGTGAATATTGATACTTGTCGATAAGTAGAAGGAAAGCGCTAAATACTATTTTTTAATAATAAATATGAACAATTGACGTAACGAAAAACACATCTATTTTCATAAAGTAACAGTATAGAAACAATTTTATGATGTAAATGTTTTTTCTATACTTGCGAGTCGTTATCTTATTGTTTTGTATGACCAACTTATGCTTAGCATTCGCGTCATCTTGTATGAATCTGCTCTTGAAAAGTCAACTTAACGCACTCATCTACCCGCTAACGTTATATAATGGTTGGGCTGAACGATTGGCTTAATTGGTGTTGTGGCACTTCTTCTATGTTTTTTTGACATTTTATGGTGTGAACAACCTTATTTAGCCATTGTTAGCCGCCATTGCTGTTTTTATAAGCTATCTATTTAATTTCTTACTACCTGAGTACAAAAGACATCGCCTTATGACTATCTCTATTGCTTCATTGCACAGTACTGAATTCGCCGTTGGTCAACGTTATTTATCTGATACGGAGTCTGAGCTTGGCTTAGGTGTGGTCATCGATGTTGACGACCGATGTGTGCATATTTTATTTCCGCAAAGTGAAGAGACACGCGTCTACGCAAAAAACTCTGCGCCATTATCGCGCGTGGTGTTTAAGGTGGGCGATAGCATCTACGATCAAGATGGCAAAAGCTATACGGTCAATGCTGTTGATGAAGTGATGGGCGTACTGAAATATGGCGTCGATGAGCACGAGCGCGGCATCATGGAAACCCGCCTTGCTGCCAATATCACATTGGCCAAGCCGCTTGAGCGTTTGCTTGCTGGCCGTATTGAACGTGGTGACTGGTATGAGCTGCGTCAAGATATCTTGCGCATGCAGTCAGCGCTAGCAGGCCATCCACTAAAAGGCCTAATGGGTGCACGTGTCGATATCATCGAGCATCAGCTATATATCGCACATGAAGTCGGTAAGCGTATCGCACCGCGTGTACTACTGGCTGATGAAGTTGGCCTTGGTAAAACCATCGAAGCGGGCATGATTATTCATCAGCAGTTGCTAACGGGCAAAGCTGAGCGTGTGTTGATTTTAGTACCCGATAGTTTGCAGTACCAATGGATGATTGAGCTGCGTCGTCGCTTTAACCTAAACTTTGCCTTGTTTGATCTAGTGCGTACTGCGGCTATTAAAGAACACGATCCTGAACAAAACGTCTTTGCCACTGAGCAATGTATCATCGGTGGTATGGATCTGTTACTTGATCACCCAGACTTATATGATCAAGCGATGGATGCAGGGTTTGATTTATTGGTCGTTGATGAAGCGCATCATCTGCATTGGGATGAAGCACAGGGCGGCAATGATAAGTATGACTTGATTGCAGATTTCGCAGAAGAAACGCCAGGCGTAATGCTATTGACAGCAACGCCAGAGCAGCTTGGTGCGCAGAGTCACTTTGCCCGTCTGCGTCTGCTTGATCCAGATCGCTTTGATGATCTGGATGAATTTATCGATGGGCAAGAAGCTTTTGCAGAGACAGCAGCAGTTGCTGGCGTCTTGATAGAAGAAAAGCCATTGAATGAAGGTCAAATCGCTGCTTTAAGTAGCTTATTAGATATTAGTATTGAAGAACTATCTTCAATCAATGAAGATGAAAAACTACGAACTCATGCATTAAATGAGCTGTTAGATCGTCATGGTACAGGTCGTATTTTGTTCCGTAATACTCGTGAGAGTGTCAAAGGGTTCTATGGCCGTAGTAGCCAACCATATCCATTGCCACTTCCTGAGGCATGGAAAGACAGCTATCAAACCAATGGTAAGTTGCGTGAGCAACTATGGGGCGAAGAAAACCAACCAGACGGTGGCTGGCTAGAAGATGATCCACGCGTTTCTTGGTTGATTGATATCTTACGCGGTGAGCTTAAGCATCAAAAAGTGCTATTAATCGCTCGTAGTGGTGCGACGGTAGAGAGTTTAGAAGCAGTATTGCGTCTGCATGCGGGCATCAAAACAGCTATCTTTACTGAACAGATGACTTTGCTTGAGCGTGACCAAGCGGCCGCATTCTTTGCAGATAGTGAAGGTGCGCAGATACTACTGTGTTCAGAAATTGGTTCAGAAGGTCGTAACTTCCAGTTTGCAAGCCAGTTGATACTATGGGATCTACCTGCTAATCCAGATACGTTAGAGCAGCGTATCGGCCGTCTAGATCGTATCGGTCAGACGCAGCAAATCATGCTACATGTGCCTTATGTGCAAGGTACAGCGCAAGAGCGTCTGTATCAGTGGTATAACGATGCACTGAACATGTTCAATCAGATATCGCCAACTGCCCAAAGTGTACAAGAGCAATATATCCAAGAGCTTAAGCCAATGCTTGAGGGTGCTGATACCGCTGAAAATAATGTCATCTTGCAAGACATCATTGACGAGGCGCTACAGACACGTTTGGGACTAGAAGCACAGCTACAAGCTGGTCGTGACCGTCTGCTAGAGTACAACTCATGCCGTCCGCGTGTCGCTGGTCGTATCGCCGATGCTATGCGTGACTTTGATGGCAATAATTTGCTGCCGCACTTCATCGAGCGTTTCTTTGCGTCTGCCAATATCGATCACAATATCCAGCGTGATGGCTCGTGGGTTATCGCGCCTATCGATAGCACCGAAATTAGCGACTATATTGATGGCTTGCCACTTGGTGATGAAGACGGTATGACGTTGACCTTTGAGCGTGAGCAAGCGCTTCAGCGTGAAGACATCGAGTTTATCACTCACGAGCATCCATTGATGCGTGCTATCTATGAGCTGGCGAGTACCAGTACCTTTGGTAATACGACAGTTGCGATGCTGAAAAGCGCTGCTGTACCGCAAGGTATGGTATTGCTAGAAGTGAATTTCCGTGTAGAAGCAATAGCACCGAAACTGCTGAATTTACCAGCGACTTTGTCCACACAAAATATCCGTGTCTTTATCAGTGAGCAGGGCAGTGATTTATCGGCTCGTATCAGTGCTGAGATGATTATGCCGCACGTTGAGCGATTGGATAAAAACCGTGCCCGCCAAGTCATTAAAGTACGCGGCGATGTGATTGAACAGCGTTATTACGAAGCTGAAGACATTGCTCGTCAGCAGATCGCTGAGATTGGTGAGCAAGCAAGTAGCCGCTTTAGCCAGCAGTGGTCACGCGAAATTAAGCGTCTAAAACATCTTCAGACGATCAATCCAAACGTACGTCCTGAAGAGATTGAGCGTTTAGAGCAGCTTAAAGCTCAAGGTGAGCAAGCGCTTGGTAACTTGTCATTAGTACCGGATTCTATTCGCGTACTCGTAGCAGTTAAGCCATAAATATCGGCGTATTTGTCAAAAACGAGGTGTTGTTATACATCTCGTTTTTTTATGGTTGAGATTGCTTGCTTTGATCTTTAGTTGCGATTTGTCTGGCAAAAACAGACAAGCAATACTTATGAGTAAGCCGACAGTAACTAGTCAAAGCCACCAATATTGGGTAAGATGTTTACCTTTTCTATAGAAAATAAATATTCGGTGATAACATCGCTAACGATGTCTGTATGTTTATTTTAAGGTCTCCTTCGACAGATCTTAACAAGTGATCTCGCATTATTTTACATTCAAATATGATGGCTATATGGCATCAATATCATCAGATGCTGAGCATTTTTGATAAAAATAAGGAAACATATCGTCATGTCCGATAATCTACAACTGATTGATGAGCTGCTGGCTACTATCGCGCTTATTGAAGTTACCCCTGATGTGTTTGAGGGTAAAAGCCATGACTATGTGGGCAGTCGTATATTTGGTGGGCAAGTGCTCGCTCAAGCGATTATGGCAGCGGCGCATACATTAGATAAAGACAAACCTTGTCACTCATTGCATGGGTATTTTTTGCGTGGTGGCGATATCAACCAACCAGTGATATACCAAGTCCGTCGATTGCGTGATGGTCGTAGCTTGTCTGCACGTGAAGTCACGGCTATCCAGTACAAAGAAGTACGTGGTAAGCCGCCTGTTGAACAAGTAATATTTTCAATGATTGCCTCGTTTTCGCCGATGGAAGATGGGCTTGAGTATCAAGAAGATCTGTCTCTTATACACATCTCCGAGCCCACGA
>CAJXUF010000091.1 GCA_913061175.1 uncultured Psychrobacter sp. | reverse complement strand
AGATAGGAGTCCGTCTCGTGGGCTCGGAGATGTGTATAAGAGACAGGACTTAAGCTACATCCGCAGCTTTTGACACTACAGCAGCAGCATCCAAAACTAGTAATTGATTACCGCTTTGCACCCAATTCTGACATTGAGCGGGCGTTGGCAAATCACGAGATTGATATCGGCTTTATGACAGATGTATCAGACGATGAAACGGTTAGCTGCAAACCTATGGCACAAGAAGCATTGATACTAGTAACCCCTGCGGCTACAGTAGAGCCTAGCTGGGAGCAGCTTATGGCACTTGGATTTATCGATCATCCGGATGGCGCCCATCATGCAGGCATGCTACTGACTGCCAATTATGAGCAATTTCAGCATATCAATGATTTTGAGAAAAAAGGATTTTCGAATCAGATAGGGTTAATCTTAGAGCCAGTCAGCAGAGGATTAGGCTTTACTGTTTTGCCAGCACATGCCGTGGCTGCTTATTCAAAGCCTGAGCTGATTAACAGTCATCATTTACCAGTTGCCGTTAGCGAAACGCTATATCTGGCAGTCAGAAGACAGCAGGCACTCTCTAATAGAATGCATACAGTCATTGAGGAAGTAAAAAAATGGCTATAGACATGTTGAAAATGATAAATGCACAGCTGACAAAGAGTTAATCGAAAGTTCAATAGCTGTGCATTTAGTGGAGGAGGTTCACTGATAGATTGCGTCTATTTTAAAGTCTGCCCAAGTTTGATACTTGCAGCAATATTAGCAGCAGTAGTCTCAATATTGTTATAAGCAGAGCCTAACACGTTATCGATCGTGTCTACCTTTTGGATACTCGGCATGACCACATCGAACTGGCTGGTCTGAGCAGGTTTTAGTCCATCGACACTGCCGCAGATAGCGATAACAGGTGTACGGCTAGCCTTAGCGATTTGGCTGATACCGCCTGCCACTTTACCCATGGCTGTTTGTGCATCGAGCTTACCTTCGCCAGTGATGACGAGATCAGTCTCTGCGATATGCTGTGACAGATGAGCCACTTCGGCAACCGTATCAAAGCCTGACTTTAGCTGAGCTTCAAAGAACGTCATCATCGCATAGCCAAGACCGCCTGCAGCGCCAGCGCCTTCAGCGTATTGACAGTCTTCATAGCCATGCTGTCCACATACGGTAGCAAAGTGACTGAGTGCCTTATCCAAGGTATTGACTTGCTCTGGACAGGCGCCTTTTTGTGGCCCAAATACTGCGCTTGCACCCAGCAGACCGCATAATGGATTGGTCACATCACAAGCAACTTCAAATACCGTGTCTGATATCTTTGCATGCAGGCTAGTGTTATCGAGCTTATGTAAGCTAGCAAGTGCGCCACCACCATGAGTGAGCAGGCTATCATTAATATCATGAAATGTTATGCCTAACGCCATTAACATGCCAAGGCCTGCATCATTGGTTGCGCTACCACCTAGACCGATAACGATACGCTTAGCACCTTCTTCTAACGCATCTTCGATCAGCTCCCCAACACCATAACTACTCGCAATAACAGGATTACGCTCATCAGCTGTTAGTAGGTGCAATCCGCACGCTTGAGCCACTTCGATAACAGCAGTCGCATCAGGCAATAACAGATACTTTGCCGTAATCGGTCTCATCAATGGGTCATGTACTCTGACTTCTTTCCAGCGCCCGCCCAATACATAAGACAATACCGCAGAGGTACCTTCACCGCCATCGGCCATTGGCAACAGCTTATAGTCAGCATCTGGAAACACCTGACTAAAACCAGATTGAATGGCGTGGCACACGTCCAGTGCTTCTAAACTTTCTTTAAACGAGTCAGGGGCGATCAAAATTTTCATACGGCTCTCTTTGAATATCTTAATGACACGATCATTGCGATAGTGTCATGTTTTAAAACGTTTACTTAACAATCATCAAATAAACGTGTGTATAAATACCCAATTTTATGAACTAGATAAATACTAGGGTCAACAACCAGATAAATACGATGCTAGTCACACCTTGGATACCAGTGGCCATTGAATGAGCCTTGTATGCTTGTGCGACACTCATGCGACTAAACTGGCTAACAATCCAAAAGAAGCTGTCATTGGCATGTGAGATGGTCATGGCACCGGCACCGATTGCCATCACGCAGAACACGCGTCCAAGTTCGCTGTCTAGGCCAATCTGGCTCAATAGTGGGGCAACCATAGCAGAAGTAGTAACCAATGCGACTGTGGTTGAGCCTTGTGCTGTTTTTAGCGCAGCAGAGACGATGAATGGCATGAAGATACCTAAGCCCAAAGCAGATAGCGTCGAACCTAAGTAGTCACCGATTGGCGTCACTTTCAGCATGGCACCAAACGCGCCACCAGCTCCAGTAATTAGTAGGATAGGGGCTGCTACTACCAAACCTTGCGAGATACTATCGCTGATTTCTTGCGTTTTTTGGCTTGATTTAATCAAGAAAAACGATAAGAACAAACCGATAAGTAACGCAGTCAATGGGTTACCAATGAATATTAAAATCTCTGCTACCATGCTACTGCCAAATGGTGCGCTTGGGAAATTAGCAACCGAAGATAAGCAGATTAATATGATAGGAACGATAATCGGTAAGAAAGCCATTGTCGCTGAAGGCAAGTGATTATAATCATCACGAGTTTTCATTCCTTCAGGCATTGCGGCTGTAGGAGCGTCTGCCGCATTGATATTGTCAGGAGTGGCGTTAAGGAAACGATTAGACCACCACCAACCAGCCAGTACCGCAACGGCTGTCACGACCACACCGACCATAATGACCAAACCTAAGTTTGACTCTAGACCTAAGTTACCTGCCGCTGCGATTGGGCCTGGCGTAGGCGGGACAAAGGTGTGGGTAGCGTATAGACCAGTGGCCAAGGCAATGCTCATCGCGACACTTGATACATGTAAGCGCTCAGCTAAAGACTCTTTTAGAGAGTTTAAGATAATATAGCCAGAGTCACAAAATACAGGTATAGAAACAACAGCACCGACGATAGACATGGTCAAAGTAGGGAAGCGTGGCCCCAATACTTTAATGACTGACTCTGCCATTACGATAGCAGCACCCGTTTTTTCAAGGATTAAGCCAATAATCGTACCAAATACAATCACAAGACCGATATAGCCTAAGATACCACCGAAACCATCAGAAATCGTTTTGGCGACCGTGTTAAGTGGTACTTGATAAAATAGCGCGACCAAAAAAGCAGATAAAATCAACACTAAAAAGGGATGCCACTTTAATTTTGCGGTAGCGAAAACAATAAAAAGAATGGTCAGCACAAGCCAAAATACAATCATCACTGTCTCAATATGGTTTATATCTTAATTGATTACCAATGCAATACAGCCAATTATATCGAGATTAAACATGGTATATAGCTTTCTAAGTCTACTTTGCGTAGTACTTTCACAGGCTTTTACCATGTCTACATTTAAACGATATCGAACCAACTATCTGCATCACTAACGATACGAAATTTTAAAGGGGCATATTTTATAGCAAATAGACGCCGCTAGGAAATAGATTCGTTAAATAGTTGGCGCTGTTGACAAAAAATTGAGAGAGACTTAATTTTGAAATGAGGGAAGTTAGTAATAAAACGTCGAAGACGTGTGTGGAAATACTTTTATAACTAGCAATTGCTAATACCTCAAACCAAAAAAACTGGCCATTTATAATGACCAGTTTTTGTCTAAACAATATTTACCTACCTGAGTAATAATTATTTTTAGGATAGATATTCTAAGAAGTACCCTGATTAACCATTAGGCAATCTTATCAAAAAAAGCTTTGTTATTGGTAGCAGTTGCAGTATCAAAGCTGACGTAAATGCCCTGATCATCCAATGTGGCATACCAATGATCATCGTTGCCACTGGTCAACAGCTGAAAATATTTGTCATTGACTATTCTGCCAACTGTATACACCTCTCCTTCGGAGTAGTATGCATTACCTTGGGTACAGATAAGCTTGTCATTGGTATGAATGTTATTATTTTCTTTCATGTTCTTGCGCCCTATTAGTACATTAGATAGCAGTAGGTTATCAATTCTGCTAATAGTAATAAAGATGATTATATAGGCAGTATCTTGTTGTTTGGTATAGCGTTTTTGAGGTAGTTGTTGCAATTAGTTACCACAACATTGCATAGCTAACACCGCTATCATAGCAATAGATTTTTTGAGAATCCTAAGCTGTTTAGGAATATATAAAATCCTAATTTATCGAGATAAAAGGGTGTAAGTTAGCGATATAGATTGTCTAAATACATAAACTCTAATGTCAAAAATGACACACGTAAAAAAGCCAGCAACCTAAGTTGCTGGCTTTTTGCAGACTGAGTCTAACTACATAGAAGATTACTCTTCAGAATAGTCTTCTTCAGCAGCTTCTTCGTCAGCTGAATCTTCGTTGTTACCATCTTCAGAAAGAATAGTAACTAAGATGCTAGCAGTAACGTCATGGTGTAGCTGAATATCAACATTGTATTCGCCAACTTGACGTAGAGTGCCTTCAGGTAGCTTGATTTCAGCACGGTCTACTTCTAGACCTGAGTTAGTCAATGCTTCAGCGATATCGCGAGTACCGATAGAGCCGAATAGCTTGCCTTCGTCACCTGATTTAGCACGCATGATAACATTAACGTCAGTCAATGCATCAGCACGCTCTTGAGCAACAGCGATCTCTTTTGCTTCTTCAGCTTCAAGTTCAGCACGACGTGCTTCGAACTTTTCAATGTTAGCTTTAGTAGCAGGTAGCGCTTTGCCCTGAGGGATAAGAAAGTTACGTCCGTAACCTGGTTTTACATCGACAGTTTCACCGAGTTTACCAAGGTTGACGATACGCTGTAACAAAATAATTTGCATGAGTCATTCCTAGTTAGCGGTTAACCTTGATGGTTATCAGTGTATGGAAGTAGCGATAAGTAACGAGCTTGCTTGATAGCAGTCGCTAATTGACGCTGATATTTAGTAGATGTACCAGTAATACGGCTTGGTACGATTTTACCATTATCACTAATGTACTGTTTTAGCAATTCAACATCTTTATAGTCGATGTGAGTGATGCCTTCAGCAGTGAAACGGCAGAATTTGCGACGGCGATAGAAACGTGCCATGAGTATTCTCCTTTAATTAGTCTTCACTGTTGTCGTTGTCGTCACTATCGTTTTCACGATTGTCTGGACGACGAGTAGTTGCTTTGCGTGCGCGTTTTTCATCGGCATTCTTGGCTAACTGCGACTCTTCAGTGACAGCTTCGTCACGGCGCATAACTAGACTACGAATGATCGCGTCGTTATAACGGAATAATTCTTCAAGTTCAGCTAAAGTTTCACCGTCAGTTTCAATGTTGAAAAGAACGTAATGAGCTTTGTGAATCTTGTTGATTGGATAAGCCAGTTGACGACGGCCCCAATCTTCTAGACGATGGATAACACCGTTGTTGTCTTGAACTAACTTGATGTAGCGCTCAACCATGCCGACCACTTGGTCGCTTTGGTCTGGGTGTACAAGTAACACCAGTTCGTAATGTCGCATTATGACTCCTTACGGATTAGTAGCTATTAACCCTATGTTAATAGCAAGGAGATTTATAAGGTAAGCCCAATTCTGGTCATATTTTATAAAAAACAATCAAGAATAAGCTTAGTTTATAAAGCGCCGTATTATAACAGTACTCGGCAACTAACACAAAGGTTAATCACCAAGCTACTGTCAATAAAATATAAATAAAGGCTAAATAAGCTTTGCTAAATAAAAAAGCCGCGATAGTACGCAGCTTTTTTGAGTGTAACGAGCTATAAAACCAATAACTAAACCAAAATACTGTTATTCAGATTTTGATTTTTTTACCAATTGGCTACTGTCTGCTTTTACCACTAAGGTTTTGGCAAGTTTGTCATGCCAACCAATATTTTCAGGGCTTTTAGATGCCATGTAATAATGAATAGCGATAATCACAAAGCCTAAAAAGCTGGTAAACGAAAACAGTAGGTTATAGATAATAAATAACAGTAACGTACGTGTACCAATAAGCTTAATAAATGAAGGTAGGCGATGCGTGGTTTGATCCACGACACGAATACCAGTGATTAGCTTGCCTAGTGATTGACCACGCATGGTGATAAATACCAATTGTAAGGCAAATAGACCAAAGACCATCACCTGTGACATCATCAATGTGCTACTAGGAAGGCTTTCCATCAGCGTCATTGAGTATTGATAGGCGGCGTCCATATCTTGAATGTTTTGGAACTTGGTATAGTCCACATCCATCTTAGTCAATACCATTACTAGCGGCAGTATGGCCAATATATAAAGTAGGCCATTTAATGCAGTCGCCAATACGCGTGACATGATTGGCGCAAGTACCACGTTGCCGACGACTTTATCATTGTCTGCAACAGCCTTTCTGAGAGTAGACTTGTTTAATGAGACATTGTTGTGCGGCGTTTGATGACGATTGGTCGTCATGTCGGCTTTCACGTTTTTAGGACGTTCAGGCTTGCCATATAATCTATCTAACGATACTGACTTATCATCTTTCGCTTTATTGGTATCTTCAGGGAAGACGGTCACGTTATTGATGATAGAGTCGTTTACTTCAGGCGTATTAGCACCGGTCGGGCGATAAACCATTTGGTTATTGGTAAGATCACCTACGCGCTGCCACTGAGCTAAGCCTTCATGCCACATCAGATCATCAAGCAATACTTCACCAGATGCCAGCATGATATTCAGCTGCTCCAACTGATATGGGCCAGCTTGTACGTTATTTCGAGCAAGGAAAATCTGCATAATTGCCTGCATAGTTAGTCATGTCTTAGGACATTATATTAGGGTCTATTTGAAAAAATCAAATAGACCCTAATAGTGGTATCTTTAATGACTGTGTGAATGACCGCTGTGACTAAACGTAGCGGTTTACTTCGCTTCTTCACCAGCTAAGAAGAACCAAGTATCTAGTACTGAGTCAGGGTTTAATGACACTGAGCTGATACCTTGCTCCATTAGCCAGAATGCTAGATCTGGATGGTCTGATGGACCTTGACCACAGATACCGACATACTTACCAGCTTTGCGGCAAGCTTCGATAGCCATAGATAATAGTTTCTTAACAGCAGGATCACGCTCATCAAATAGATGAGAGACGATACCTGAGTCACGGTCAAGACCAAGCGTTAACTGAGTCAAATCGTTAGAACCGATTGAGAAACCATCGAAATGCTCTAGGAACTCTTCTGCCAATAGGGCGTTGGTTGGTAGCTCACACATCATGATGACGCGTAGACCATTTTCGCCACGTTTTAGACCGTTTTTCTCAAGTAACTCGATGACTTCTTTGGCTTCGCCGACAGTACGTACGAATGGAATCATGATCTCAACGTTGGTCAAGCCCATGTCATCACGTACACGTTTTAGTGCTTTACACTCAAGCTCAAAACAGTCACGGAAGTTATCAGACACATAACGGCTAGCACCGCGGAAACCAAGCATTGGGTTCTCTTCTGATGGTTCATATAACTTACCACCAAGCAGGTTAGCGTATTCGTTTGATTTGAAATCTGACATACGAACGATCACTGGCTGATCCATAAAGGCAACAGCTAGCGTTGAGATACCTTCAACCAATTTATCAACATAAAAGTCAACAGGTGAGGCATAGCCTGCGATACGCTCTTGGATTGCTTGCGCAATTTCACGTGGCAAGCTGTTCATGTTTAGCAAGGCTTTTGGATGCACACCAATCATACGGTTGATGATGAACTCTAGACGTGCAAGACCGATACCTTCGTTTGGCATTTGGGTAAATGAGAATGCGCGATCTGGGTTACCAACGTTCATCATCACTTTGAATGCTAGCTCTGGCATAGATTCAACAGAGTTAGTCTGTACTTCAAAATCAATCTGGCTTTCGTAGATGAAACCAGTGTCGCCTTCAGCACAAGAAGCAGTTACGTCTTGACCATCAACCAATAGCTCAGTTGCGTTACCACAACCAACGATAGCTGGCACACCTAGCTCACGCGCGATAATCGCAGCGTGACAGGTACGACCACCACGGTTAGTGATGATAGCAGAAGCGCGCTTCATAACTGGTTCCCAATCCGGATCAGTCATGTCTGATACTAATACATCGCCTTCTTCTACTTTGTCCATCTCGTTTAGGTTACTAACGATACGCACTTTACCTGAACCGATACGCTGACCGATTGAACGACCTTCACACAATACTTTTGCGCCAGTCGTGTCGATGACATAACGTTCCATTACGTTGCTGTCTTGACGGCTCTTAACAGTCTCAGGACGTGCTTGAACGATAAAGATTTCGTTAGTATCGCCATCTTTTGCCCACTCGATATCCATCGCTTGGCCATAATGCTGTTCAATCGTTACCGCTTGCTTGGCAAGTGAGGTTAGCTCTTCAGTAGATAAAGAGAACTGCATGCGATCTTGTTTTTCAACGTCGACAGTTCTAACTGATTTAGCCGTGCTGCCTTCATCACCATAAACCATTTTCTTATGCTTGCTACCTAGGTTGCGGCGGATAACTGATGGCTTACCGTTGGCTAGCAATTTCTTAGAGATGTAGAACTCATCTGGGTTAACTGCACCCTGTACAACCATTTCACCTAGGCCATAGCTTGACGTGATGAATACTACTTGATCAAAGCCACTTTCGGTATCTAGCGTGAACATAACACCAGCAGCACCAGTCTCTGAACGTACCATACGCTGTACGGCAGCAGATAGTGCAACACCTTCGTGCTCAAAACCTTTGTGTACACGGTAAGAGATTGCACGGTCGTTATATAGAGAGGCAAATACTTCTTTAATAGCAATTAGGACGTTATCAATACCGCGAATGTTCAAAAAGGTTTCTTGTTGACCGGCAAATGACGCATCTGGTAAATCTTCAGCAGTGGCAGAAGAACGTACAGCAACAGCGATGTCTTCGCCACCGCTCATGGTTTCAAATGATTGACGTACTTCTTGCTCAAGATCTTTTGGCAGTTCTTGTTCAATAATCCAAGTACGAATCTTTTTACCAGTAGCCGCAAGCTTATTAACATCATTTACGTCTAGTGTCTTTAGCTCGCTGTTGATTTTGTCAAGCAAGCCGGTTTCAGTCAAAAAGCGGTTGAATGCATTTGAAGTGGTGGCAAAGCCGCCTGGAACACTAACGCCTAAATCAGAAAGATGGCTGATCATTTCGCCAAGCGAAGCGTTCTTACCACCAACCATTTCGATGTCGTCTTTTCCTAGCTGATCAAGATTGATTACAAGTGCTGTAGATTGCGCTGCCATGATAACTCCAGAAAATAAGGTTATTTAGTAAAGATTATAACGGTGAATTATACCGCCATATTAGGACAATTTCGAGGGTTTTCACCAAAAAACTTGTTAAAAATATACAAATTGTGGGGTTTGCTACATAAATTAGGGCCAGTCCTACCGGGTTTCGTATTTACTCGGATGAAAAATCTCATTGCTAGTGACGATGTTATGCGCTATCAAAAGCCTATTACTGCATAAAATAGGTGCATTCAAATAAGCCACATTTAGAGTATTTCCATCATTTATGTTTCAATCTTATGTATCTGTATAAATAAAGCATAATAGAAGAAGCATAAAAAACGCCTTAATGAGAGGTGAATTAACTATGACAACAAGATGAAAAACAATGTTGGTGCTAAGTGTACGCCTGTAACATTGATTTCTATTAAGAGGCTAATATGCGTATAATGTAGCGCATAGATAGTTGATGCGCATTGCATACTAAATGTGCGGTATAGGTGCTGAAAAAGGTTCGTTTTAAGAAGGCAGTTATAAAACCTAGTTATACGAGTTATAAAGGCAACTATAAAAAGCCGAGTAAAATTCACGCCATTAATAGTCAATAACTGCTAAACGTTTACCAAGTCTGAATTATTACTAAGATCTATACCAAAAACTAAATGAAGGTCACTATTGAGTTTTCAACCGAGGTGTCAACGATATGTACTCAAGCAATCCATCTGAACAAGTTAAGTCCACTATCCAAAATCGCCATGCGCTAAACTTGGACAGCTCACAAGCCATTAGAACGGCGTTTTTTATCTCAGATGGCACAGCGATTACAGCTGAGACACTTGGACGCGCTATTTTGAGTCAGTTTGCTTCGGTTCCTTTTGAGACAAGAGTATTGCCATACGTCGATAGCTTAGAGCGTGCGGAAGATGCGGTTGAACAAATCAATATGGCGTATCAGCGCGATGGGTCGTTGCCATTGGTGTTTGATACGATCGTCAATCCTGAGATTCGCGAAAAGATTAACTCAGCACACAGCTGCAACTTAGACATGTATGAAGGTCTGATTGGTCGTGTTGCAGAAGAGACTGGTGTGGAGCCAGATGGTCATTCAGGGCATGCACATGATGATGTCGATTCTGAAACTTATAAAGAGCGTATCGATGCAGTGCATTTTGCCTTAGACAATGACGATGGCGCGCGTACTCGTCACTATAATGCAGCCGATATTATTTTGGTGGGTGTATCGCGCTCAGGTAAGACGCCGACTTCTTTATACTTAGCATTACAATTCGGTATTCGAGCGGCTAACTATCCTTTGACCGAAGATGATTTGTACGACAATCAGTTACCGAAAGCATTACGTGAGCACAAAGACAAACTATTTGGTTTGCTTATTGATACTGATCGCTTGGTAAAAATCCGTCAAGAGCGCCGTGCAGGCAGTCGTTATTCTAGCTATCAGCAATGTCAGCAAGAGCAGCGCGCGATTCAGGGTATCTATATCACGCATGGTATCCCAAGCTTAGATGTATCAGAGATGTCTGTTGAAGAGATTGCCACACGTATTTTGCAGATGACAGGTCTCAAACGCCGTATTGGATAATGAATGTCAGCTTAAACAGTCTCTGTTCAATCGGTATCAATAAGTGTTCAGGCAGCTTTAATAAATGCGCGAAAAACACTAATAAACATACATCATTTCATCCTAGATAATTATCATATAGAGAATACTATGATTTCAGCCTATCAATCTATAAAGCCATCGTTGTTGATGGCAGGTTTAATCAGTGCAGCGACTTTACTGAGTGCTTGTCAAACATCACCATTTGCAAAGGATCCAGTACCTGAGCCGCGATATATTCCAAGTATCGTATTGGGAGAAGTACAGACACTGACCGTTATGCCAAACCGTGTGGCTTGTGCTTCAGAATTGCCAATGCAGTGCCTGCTTGCTAAATCTAAAGACGGTAGCGTGTTTCAGATTCCTTACGACTGGATCGATGACTTCAAACCAACCCTTGGTACAGAGTACATTATTAGCGCCCGCCCGCAGATTGATGAAGGGCAACAGAGCGCCACTGGTCATTGGACATTGCAAAACATATTGTCACAACGTATGGTGGGCATGCCTTAGTAGCTGTCTCTTATACACATATGACGCTGCCGACGATATGCAGTGTGTAGATCTCGG